>JBCCSZ010000034.1:0-35086 GCA_039199225.1 Bacteroidota bacterium | reverse complement strand
TTGTGGGTTGTGGTAAAAAGTCAGTCGAAAATAGGTCTTCCCACTGGGCGTTTGGGTCGAACCATAAAAGTCCATAACATCATCCTGAAAATGGCCTGTAAACTGATAAGTAACCCCAGTCACATCGACCCAGACTTGATTCCAGGTAGAATCCATTCGATTAAAGGTGTTGAAGCTCTTGCCCATAAAGCCACTGGCCCCCGTCCAATTTTCCTCTATCACGCAGCCATTTAAAATACTTTTGATGTGACTGTAACCCACGATAGTATCTGCTTGGGTATGGTAGACTTCCCACTCCCCCAGCCAAAAATCAAACTGCCGGTGGAAGGGCGTACCACAGGGGTTGGCATTTCTCTGAGCAGAAATATTTAGGCATGAAAGCAGCAGACAGCCTGTGAAAAGCATTCTGAATAACATGGCAATAGGTTTTGCAACCATCAAATAATCAACCGATCAACAATCCCTGTTCCACTTGCTTTCGCAACAAGCGGGGGACTTTAAAGCGAGGGCCGTGCAAGCTTTCGTAGTGCTGGCAGCGGTCGATGAATTGGGCCGGCCCATAATCATTGACATATTGTAACACGCCTCCCTTAAAATCGGGAAATCCCCAACCATAAATGCTGCCCAGATTGGCTTCCGCAACCGATTGGATGATGCCTTCCTGCATACACCAAACAGCCTCAATGACTTGTGCAAACAAAAAGCGTTCGATCAGCTCGCGTTGGTCATAAGCTTTTTGATTCCGAGGAAAATGCTCCGATAAACCTGTCCACAGAGCTTTGCTACCATCCGTTTGATAGTCGTAAAAGCCAGCCAACTTTGTTTTTCCGGAACGTCCTAACTTGTCAATCATAATGCTCAAAACATCCGCTGCCGGATGCTGGATGTATTTATTGCCGTAGTGCTTTGCCGCTTGCTGCTCATACTTCAAGACCATCGGCAGAGATAAATCATCAGCCAGACTCAACGCACTGCTCGGCATGCCGGACTGCAAACTCAGGTTTTCGATCAGGGCAGGCGAATAGCCCTCCTTCAGCATTTGAATACCCTCCAAGATGAAGGTATTTTGCACGCGGGAAACATAGAATCCCCAGGTATCTTTTACAATGATGGGTGTTTTGCGGATGGTCTTAACGAAGTCGTAGGCGCGCGCGAGGGTCTCCTCAGAGGTTTGCTTACCTTTGACAATTTCGACCAATGGCACCCTTTCAACCGGAGCAAAAAAGTGTAAGCCAACAAAATTTTCTGGTCGAATTGAATCCTTTGCAAGGTCGGTGATGGGAATCGATACAGTATTGCTCGCCAGGAAAGCATATTTATCCATGTGCAGTTCTGCCTCTTTGATGACCTTGTTTTTAACCAGAGCATTTTCAAAAACAGCCTCAATCACCAAATCGCAGCTTTTAAAGTCTTCCGATAGTTCCGTCGTATGAATACAAGACAGCATCTTTTTCTCATCCGCCGCTGTAATCATTCCTCTTTGGCGCAACTCCTTCAACTTGGCCATTGCAAAATCCTTACCTCGGTCGGCAATGGGCTTGGAAACATCTTTCAGCACTACTTCCAGGCCGTGCAACAGGCAGTTGACTGCAATGCCAGACCCCATCATTCCCGCACCAATAATTCCCACTTTCTTGGGGCGAAAACGGCCAAACCCCTTGGGTCTTCGCTCACCCGTCTTGATTGATTCGAAATCAAACCAAAAGGCCTTCATCATGTTGCGGGCCTCTTTGCTATTGACCAACTGGGTAAAGTAGCGACTTTCGATTCGACAGGCCGTATCAAAGTCGACCTTCGAGCCCTCTGCTAAGGTATTCAGAATGGCTCTGGGTGCCGGATAATTGCCAAAGTTTTCCTTGAGCAGTCGAGCGGCCAATCCTTGTATTTGCCGAGCCATCCCCTTATCCCAAGCCGTTCCGCCCGGCACCTGCCCGCTGGAAGTATCCCACTTGCGGCGACCTTCCTGCCGCTCCAACAGCCATTGTCGGGCTTGCTCCATCAGATCGGCTTTGTCTTTCGCCAAGGCGTCGATGATGCCAACCTCTAAGGCTTCCTCCGGCCGGTAGCGCTTGCCACTGGTCAGCACCGTAAACGCTTTTTCCATACCCAACAACCACAACAGGCGGATGGACCCACCACTACCAGGCATCAGCCCCAGCGTCACCTCCGGATGCCCCAAACGGATCGAGGGCTGGTTGATGACGATGCGATGGTGGCAAGCCAAGGCCAGCTCGAATCCTGTGGCCAAAGCAGTGCCATTGATGGCAGCTACAACGGGAACCCCTGGCCGCTCCAAATCCCGAAACACTTGCTGCAGGCCAGCCGAGAATTCAAAGGATTCAGTTATCGAGTCTACCTGATGTAAGTACTCCAAATCGCCACCCACTAAAAAATTTCGCTTGGCCGATGTGATGATGATGCCACGCAACTGCCCTTTGGACTTTTCCTCTTGAAGGTGGGCCACAATGGGCGCAAAGGCTTTACCAAGCTTGTGGTTAATGATATTGATGTTCCGCTTTTCCATATCCAGGGTCAGCGTCACGATGTTGTCTGTATCTTTTTTATATCTGATCATCAGATAGGATTTTGACGTTTGTAGAGTCCAAAAGGTCTGAGAACATTTTTATACTCGCTCAATGATCGTTGCCACCCCCATTCCAGCACCAACACATAAAGTTACCAGGCCCGTTTTCAAGTCACGGCGTTCCAGCTCATCGAGCAGTGTACCCAGCAGGATGGCTCCGGTTGCTCCTAGGGGATGCCCCATGGCAATGGCTCCACCATTAACGTTGAGTCGATCCGGGTCGATGTCCATATCTTGTTGAAATTTCAGCACCGGAGAGGCAAAAGCTTCGTTCATTTCCCACAGATCAATGTCGGCAGCGGTCATTCCGGCGCTGGCCAGTGCTTTTTGGGCAGCAGGCGTTGGTCCTTGCAGCATAATAGTTGGCTCTGAACTGACTGTTCCGACAGAGACGATCCGAGCCCTTGGCTTCAACCCCATCGCAGTGCCTTTTTCGAGGCTTCCTACCAGCACCAGGGCTGCTCCATCTACAATGCCGGAAGAGTTGCCAGCGGTATGCAGATGGTGTATTTGCTCTATCTCTGGGTATTTTTGGATGGCCGCTACATCGAATCCGGCTTGGCCAATGCCTTCGAAGGCTGGCGGTAGGCTCGACAGCTTTTCAAGGGTCGTTTCCGGTCTCATGTGCTCATCTTTGTCGAGTATCAACAGTCCATTGTGGTCGTAGACCGGAACCATGGATTGGCTAAAGTAGCCTCCCTGCTGCGCCTCATGTGCACGTTGCTGCGACGAAAGTGCATAGGCATCCAACTGCTCACGACTGTAGCCTTCTATGGTGGCGATCAGATCGGCAGAAACACCCTGGGGAACGTAGCCTGTACGCATCATAACATCCGGGTCGAATAGTAAAGCCCCACCATCACTTTCGAGTGGTACCCGGCTCATACTTTCTACACCTCCTGCTACGACCATTTGATCCCAACCGGCACGAATTTTCATGGCTGCCAGATTAACAGCTTCCAGGCCAGAGGCACAAAAACGATTGATTTGCATCCCGGCCACCTGGTAGCTCCAACCAGCGTACAAAAGGGCCGCCTTGGCGATATTGGCTCCTTGATCATCCACTGGACTGACACAGCCGATAATTAAATCGTCAATTTCGGCAGTATGGAGAGAATGCCGCTTTTGCATGGCCTCCAAAACGTGCCCTACCAGACTAATTGGCCGGACTTCATACAAGGAGCCAGATCTTCTTTTTCCCTTTCCTCTAGGTGTTCGCAAGGCATCAAAAATATAGGCATCACGCATTGTATCAATAATTTTTGGCAATCAATAGTTGGTATCCAGATGGCTGGAAAATGATTCTGCAGCACAGATACAAAAATATTAATATTCCGGCACAACGGCTTGACAAAATCGATTCTGTTCTCAAATCAGCCCTACAAAGTTCGTTCATCCAGAATAATTCCTTTCCCGTAGAAGAAAGCACCTCAATACCGTTCCAAATTTTATATTTGTAGCATATCAAATCCATGCATACATTATGACCAAAAGTAAGTTGAAAATGACCGGCTTTGCAAGATTCCTCCTATTTCTGATCATCGCTGCGCCAATTATATTTTTTGGTACTTCCTATTATAAAGGAGAAGATGGGATCGAAACCCTCAAAAAAACCTTTGGGATAGAATCCAATGAGCCAGCACCTGAACAGACTACCAACACAACTTCAGATGTTCCGGCGAATGTTTTGGTCAACAGTGAAATTAAAAAGCTGCAAAATGAGTTGGAGGATAGCCAAAAGCGGCGCGATGAACTCTACCTAGAGAATGAAAATTTAAAACAACAGCTCAAAGACAAGGATGAAGAACTGGAAGAGGTAAAGGAGCAGTTGGACAAGATTAAGTCTGCCATCGCTCAGTAGCTTTATTTTTCATCAAAAACGAAAACATGTTCGAACCCATTCTGCTCGATGGACTGGTTGTGGCTTCTACAAGAAGCTTTCTGGCCCAATTGCTTATCAACGCCCTGGCTCTACTCATTGCTTCCTTCTTTTTGGATGGCGTACAGGTCAAAGGCATCACTTCCTCTTTGATTGTTGCGTTGGTACTTGCTTTTCTCAATGCAACCATCGGCACCTACCTGACAGAGATCACTGGTTTTTACAAAGGTATTCTGCACTTCGTCGTAGATGCCGTGGTGATTCTCATTGCATCAGCTATTTTGAGCGGCTTCAAAGTCAAAGGATTTATTTGGGCCGTCCTGTTGGCAGTCGCGCTCACTATTTTAAATGCGTTTCTTTACCGAGTCATCTTTTAGCACTTACATAAGGTAACAACATGCTATGTGTGAGCCGCTGAGCAAGTTTTTGGAAAACACTTCATTGGCCATGCATTGGGTTAAGCCAATTTTAATCTTTGTCAGGAATAGCATAAAATACCAGAAGGCAGTGGCATTGCTTATAAAAAATAACTTACTTTGCGCTTTTGACAAAAACACACAACGCTAATGATTAAGATATTGGTCAACGATGGTATCCATCCAGATGGCAAACTGTTGCTGGAAAAGGCTGGTTACCAGGTGGTTACTGAAAAAGTACCACAAGACAAGCTCGAAGCAGAACTGCCAGAGTACGATGTCATCGTCGTACGAAGTGCCACAAAGGTCCGCAAAGACCTGATCGACAAATGCCCCAAGTTGAAAATCATCGCTCGTGGCGGTGTTGGGCTCGACAACATCGACCACGACTACGCTCGCTCCAAGGGCATAGCAGTCATCAACACCCCGGCCGCTTCTTCTCAAGCGGTGGCAGAACTTACTTTTGCGCATATCTTTTCTCTGGCTCGCTCCTTGCACCTGGCCAATCGCGAAATGCCTGGAAAGGGCGACACGGCATTCAAAACGCTTAAGAAGTCCTACTCCAAGGGATTCCAATTGAGAGGAAAAACCCTGGGAATCATTGGCTTTGGTCGCATCGGGCAAGAGACGGCTCGCATCGGTCTTGCGCTGGGCATGAACGTCTTGCCTGTGGACTTGATGATCAACGATGCCAATATCGATATTCAGCTATATGACGTGGACAAGGTCCAACTAACCGTCAAACTGCCAACTGTTTCAATGGATGAAATGCTGGCAAATGCAGACATCATTTCTCTGCACGTTCCCTTCACAGGAAAACCTTTGTTGAGCGACGACAGCTTTGCAAAAATGAAGGATGGCGCTATTTTGATCAATTGTGCCAGAGGTGGCACGGTCGATGAAGATGCTCTATTGAAGGCGATGGAAAGTGGTAAAGTGGCTGCCGCCGGATTGGACGTTTTCGAAAGCGAACCAACACCGCGCAAGGAGTTGCTGCAACACCCCGCCATTTCCCTAAGTCCACATATCGGTGCTTCTACGGGAGAGGCCCAGCGGAACATCGGTTTGGAGTTGGCCGATAAGATCATCGGTCATTTTGGAAGCTAAAGGCCATTTTACAAAGGGCTTGCAAGTTGCGACTTGCAAGCCCTTTGTCTATTAAAAATCCAACAACTCTATTTCAAACACCAGTACACTATTAGGAGGAATCACACCACCGGCTCCGCGCTCACCATATGCAATCTCCGAGGGAATGACAAACTTTCCCTTTCCACCTTTTCCAAGCAGTGGAATGGCTTCCTGCCAACCCTTAATGACGCCACCCAATTTGAAGCTCAGCGGCTCATTGCGTTTATAGGAAGAGTCGAAGACTGTACCATCCAGTAGAGAACCTGAATAATGTGCTTTGACCTTTGATCTGCTGTCGGGACGAGCATCCCCCTCCCCTACTTTTTCGATGATGTAGTGAATGCCAGAAGCTGTTGTTTGGACATTGGTCCAGCCTTTTGCTTTCACATAATCTACGATTTGCTTTTTTTCCTTGGCCTTTCGCTTGCCACGGGCCTCCTCCGGGCTGTAGTAATCAATCAGTTCAATATCAAAACGGAGTACACTGTTTGGAGGAATGTCTTTACCAGCGCCTCGCTTGCCATAAGCCATTTCGGAAGGAATCAGAAAGACGCCCTTCGCCCCCTTATCCAGCAATGGAATGCCTTCATTCCAACCTTTGATTACACGTCCGAGCCGAAATTCAAAAGGTTGATTTCGCTTGTAGGAAGAATCGAAGACCTTGCCATCCAGTAAGCTTCCTTCGTAGTGGGCCAGGATGATGTCCTCCTTGGAAACCTTCCGCCCTTCTGTCCCCTGTTTTTCAATGAAATAATACAGTCCGGATTCGGTAGAACGCACATCCAGCTTATTGCTCAGGGCATACTTCAGAATCTGATTTTTATCTTTCTCAGCTTGATTTTGAGGAGACTCGATCATTTCGGCCGTCAGTCGTTTTTCCAGTTTGGAAGTACAAGAAGACCAGGTCACCAAGGCGAGTAGTAATAAGAAACTATAGCGCATGAAAACGATTTTTATAGTTGAAAAAATGAAGGTCAGAGTTATTGGAATTTATTTTACCTCCAGCAGTTCTACGTCGAAGCGCAAAACGGCGTTTGGCGGAATGCCAGTCCGGCCAGCCGGGCCGTAAGCAAGACCTGAAGGAACAAGTAAAATGGCTTTGCCACCTGGCTTGAGCAAAGACAAGCCTTCCTGCCAACCCGCGATGACCTGCCCCAGTTGAAATTCCAAGGGCTTGCTTCGCTTGTAGGAGGAATCGAACACTGTACCATCCATTAGCGAGCCTTTGTAATGCGCCACCACCTTACGAGCGCGGGTGGGAGCTGGCCCTTCTCCTGTTTCGAGCAATTGGATATACAAACCGGATGGCGTACGATAGACATCCAGGCGCTTGTCAATGGCATAATTGATAATCGTATTCTGATCTTGATCAGCCTGTGAAACGGGGTCGGCAACCATTTGGGTAGATAGGCGACCAATCAGATCATCTTCATTCACTGTGGGAGGCGTAAAAGAGGGCGCTTTTTCAGCCGATGTGTCCGCTCCTCCGCCACAAGCTACCAAGAAAAGTAAGCAAGCCAATAAACTTACGCGGCAGCAAAAAATAGATAGCAATTGATTTACTTTTAGCATTTTATTCATCTTTAGTAGTAAGCCTGAAAAATTGATGATACCAACCTCTTACATGAGCCAGTACAAATTGAATAACTCAGGAGTACGTAGTTAACCTAGCCAAACATTTATTAGGCAAGCTATTTTGTCTGAGTCCTTATTTTACCTTGGTTTGACCGGCCAAAGGTACAAAGATACATCTCCCAAAATGATTATTTCAAAAGATGTGGCACAGTTATGGCAATGTAGCTAAACGAAAGCAATTCCTCCCTTCGATATTCTACCTTCCTCCACTTATTTTTTCATACTTCTACTCCCGAAAGATCATAACCAAAAGAAACAGTTCTACCCGTTAACGACTACTAAGACTACTATTAAAACGACAACATTAGACCATGAAAAGAACGATACACGCAGTACTAATCTGCCTGCTCTGGGTATGTGCTATAAGTACCCTTAAAGCGCAGGACATACACCTCTCACAACTACACGCCTCCCCTCTCATCCTCAATCCAGCAATGACCGGCCTGTACACGGGCGACCTTCGTTTTATTGCCAATACGCGTAGTCAATGGAACAGTATAACGAACGGCTATCGCACCATGGTTGGTACAGTAGATAGCAAAATATTAAAAGTGGGGCGCAACGATGCCATCGGTGCTGGCCTTCAGGTTTATTCTGATGTAGCCGGTGATTTGCAGTTTCGCACCCGCGCCACCAGTCTGTATTTGTCCCTTTTGAAGTCGCTCGACAACAAGGGCCAACATTTCTTATCCGTAGGGCTGCAAAACACAGTCTTTACGCAAGGACTCGATTTTACCAAAATCGTTGCTGCAGACATTGAGCCAGCCGTGCTGGAAGGTTTCAACAATCAGAAAAGTTATTGGGACGTATCCGCAGGAATCGCCTGGTTTTACGGATTCGATCGTTTCAACTCTATTCACATGGGGCTGAGTGCCTCTCATATCAACAAACCAGAAGTACTTTTTTTCAATAAAGATAAATTCGAAAGCGGTGTGACGCTGTTCCGGAAAGTGGTCTTCCATGCGGGAGCCGAATTGAAGCTGAGTAAAAAATCTTTTTTAAAACCCAGCTTAATTTTTAAAGATCAGGGGCCGCACCGCCAATTCACCTTGGGGACATTTTGGAAATATAAAAACTTCAAACACACATCCAATTCGCCAGGCGCCGCCATTTATTTAGGCGCCTGGCTTCGTTGGCACTTTGAAAAGGACTTTAGCGGCACCGATGCCATTGTTGCAGCCGTCCGCCTGGATTACAAACAATTGTACATTACCTTTTCTTTTGATGTCAACATCAGTTCACTCAGCGAAGTCAGTTACGGACGAGGCGGACCGGAATTATCAGTGGTGAAAATCCTGAGTTTCAAAAGGAAAACCCGCAAATCCAGCAAAGTCAAATGTCCGGACTTTTAAAGATATCAGTTTTATAGTAGTATTGGTTGAACCCATTTGGCAACTTACCAGATGGGTTTCTTTTTTATGTAGTTGGTATGGGTTTTGATCCTCGAAACGTATTCAATCTCCTACGTCTGTCCTGTTTGACAAATGCCAGGGCTTGTACAGATGATCGCAAAGACAAATTAATTAAAACCCACTTTAGTCTAAAATCCATACTAATGAGATTACACTTTACGTCTTTTGCAGCATTAGTCGTTTTAACTATTATACTGACGCCTCTTTCTGCTCAAATCCATTTTGAAGGTCTGGTTTATCAGGGTTCCGGAGAACCACAATTGGACCTGGCCAGCTCCGTTGCGACAAGCCCCGATGGTCGACACGTATACACTTCGAGTTATGAAGACAATGCCATCACCATTTTCGATCGCAATGTCTTGACTGGAAACCTCACTTTCTCCAATTCTTTCCGGGAAGGCGAAGGAGGAACTAGAGGACTCAGCTCCATCTATGCAGTCATCGTCAGCCCAGATGGCAATCATGTTTACACTGCCAACTCTGGTAGCAACACCATTGTAGCCTTTTCCAGGGATGTAGCTACGGGCAATCTTACGTATGTACAAACGCTTACAGACAACGTAGATGGTGTCGATGGATTACAAGGAATTTTATTCCTGGCAAGTAGCCCAGATGGCAATAATATATATGCTACTGGTCCGGACGAAAATGCACTGGCAGTCTTCAGCCGCGATGTCAATACCGGCATGCTCGAAATGGTCGAAGTACACAGAGCCGGCGTCGGTGATCTCACAGATTTTAGCTATCCACTCTCTCTGACTGTTAGCCCGGATGGTAAAAATGTTTACGCAGTTGCCTATGACGATGCAGCAGTCAATACATTTACAAGAGATACAGAAACAGGTGCTTTGACTTATAGTGGTAGAATGGTCAATGGCACAAATGGCGTCAGTGGCCTCAATGGAACCTATTCGGTATTCGTCAGTCCAGATAATAAAAATGTCTACGTCGCTGGAACGGATGATTCAGCAGTAGCCGTTTTTGGTAGAGACCTCAACACCGGTGTCTTAAGTTATATTGAAACACAATCCGATGGCACCAATGGCGTCGACGGACTATTCGGCGCACTGATTATGGAAGCCAGCCCTGATGGCAATTACCTTTATGTACTGGGGGCCTACGAAGATGCAATGGCCATCTTCCAGCGTATGTCCAATGGTGCGTTGACTTTCGTGACGAAGGTAGAAAATGGTGTTGGTAGCGTTGACAAAATGAGCTACCCTATCGACTTGAGCATTAGTGATGATGGCGAAAATGTTTATGTGACTAGTTTCAACGACAATGCCTTGGTTGTATTTGAGCGGAATCCGACCACTGGAACTTTGTTTTTTGTCGATGCAGAAGAAGCTAATTCCGACGGCGTCAATGGTATGAGTGGCGCCAATTCCGTCACCCTGAGTAGCAATGGAGACCACCTATACATGACGGGAGAAAATGACCAAGCAGTCGCCTTTTTCACTCGCAATGAAGCAACTGGTCAATTGGAGTTTGTAGAATCACACATCAATTCATCCGATGGGGTTACTGGCCTAAATGGGGTCCGGGATATTGCAATCACACCCGATGATAAGTTTGTATATGCTGCAGGATTTTGGGATCACTCGATTGCTATTTTCGAACGCAACAACAACAACGGAACGCTGACTTTTTCTGACCGATTCAGAGACAATTCCAGTGTAGGGCTCAATGGGGTCAGCTCCATTACCATCAGTCCCGACGGAAAATATCTATATGCCACTGGCTTTTGGGAAAACGCATTGACTGCTTTCAGTATCGATCCGACCAGTGGTGCATTGACACTTATTGGAAGCCAATTCAGAGACGGTGTGGCAGGCATTGATGGCTTGACTTGGGCCAACGGAAGTACCATCAGCCCTGATGGAAAGACAGTTTATGTAACTTCCGCTTTTGATAATTCCGTTACAGCTTTTGGTGTAAATGCTTCTGATGGAACATTGAGTTCGCTACAATTTGTCAAAGACGGAATTAGTGGGGTCAATGGATTGAAAGGCGCAGAAGATGTCGTTGTCAGCCCAGATAATAAATATGTGTATGTCGCTGGGGAAGGAGAAAATGCCATTGGTATTTTCAGCCGTAATGTGAATACAGGTATGTTGACTTTCCAGGGTTTTAAGCAAAATGGCATCGATGGGATTGGTGGAATTGGTGGCGTGAGTAATTTAGCTTTCGATCCAAGTGGTACACATTTGTATGCTACCGGAGCCGATGAAAACGCATTGGCTGTTTTCCAAATCAACGCAAATAATGGCGACCTCATTTTTGAAAAATCACAAACAGACAACCTCAACAATGTCAATGGCCTGGGAGGAGCCCAAGGCTTGATTGTCAGTGGCGACAATCGCTACATATACGTAACAGCCAAGACAGATGATGCGATTGGTATTTTCAGTTGTACCTACATCGTAGATATGGAAGAAACCATTTGTCAGGGCGACAGTGTCGTCGTAGGGGCCAGCACCTACAAAAACAGCGGAGCTTATCTGGATACCTTCGCCTTTGGTGGTTGCTGGACGGTGATCGATCTCGACTTGACGGTGTATCCAGACCAAGTGGAAATAAACGAAGAGATATGTCAAAGCAGTTCCTACACCTTCAATGGACAGACCTACAGTACAAGCGGAACGTATACAGCAGTATTTAATTCTTCTCTCAACTGCGACAGTACCGTCGTCTTAAACTTACAGGTAGTAGACGAATACACAGGCATTACAGTCGAGCAACAAATCTGCCAGGGAGAATCTTACGACTTTGGTGGCAACAGCTACATACAAAGTGGTACGTATTCCAATACTTTTACCAGCCAAGACGGCTGTGACAGTACGGTCAATCTACAATTGACGGTTGCCAATTCATTCGATCAGACAATGGATGTAATGATCTGTGAGGGAGAGTTCTATATTTTTGGCAGTAAAAACTATATAGCCAGCGGCACCTATACCGAAAACTTTGTAGCTGCTAGTGGCTGCGATAGTACTGTCACTCTTTCTCTAACCGTACTTGATCCCAACGGCCCCAACCTAGTCAATGCAAGCATTTGCCAGGGTGAGGTGTACCGAATTGGAGGCAATGATTATTCGCAGGAAGGCACTTTCCAAACGAGCGTCACAACGATCGGAGGATGTCAGGCAGACGTAACACTGAACCTGAGCGTAAACGATGTTTACAGTATGTCCATTACAGAAACCATTTGCGAAGGCACCAGCTACGATTTTGGCGGACAGACCTTGACAACTGCTGGAAACTTTACGCGTACTTTCCAAACAATTACCGGCTGTGACAGTACGGTGAATCTCCGCTTGAACATTGCTCCTTCCAACGTCACTTTGAATGAAGTCATTTGCGAAGGTGATACTTACATGGTCGGAGGAACAGCCTATTCTGAAACTGGCAACTACACAGCCGTCTTAAGCTCGACTTTGGGTTGCGGCGACAGTACCGTTACACTCAACTTGACGGTAGAGCCAGACGCTTCCACTCAAAACATTGAAGTATGTTTTGGAGGTTCTTACCAGCTTGGCAATACCAATTACAACCAAAGTGGCACCTACACCGAAAACCTCACAGGCAATAACAACTGCCCATTAGAAGTAACACTGAATCTGACAGTTGGAGAAGATCTGACAGCTACTGAAACCATCAACTCAGACAATGGCGCTGGCAACGGGTCGATCAACCTACTGATGAATGGCGGCTTTGCTCCTTACACCTACAGCTGGAGCAACAATGCTACCACCAAAGACATCAGCGGTCTGAGTTCGGGAACATACACTGTTACTGTTACGGATAAGATTGGGTGTGAAAAGAGTTTCTCCTTCGAAGTTTCTCTTAGTACAGGCATTGCTGATCTAGATGATGCACTCCTTTTACAATTGATGCCAAACCCTATCCGAACCAACCAACAGGTAGCACTTCAAATTGACAGTCCAGAGCAAAGCTCTTTGCGGTTGGAATTGTTCAACACGGCAGGGCAGCTACTTTTTCAGGAAAAGATTCAAGTGGGCAGCGGTCAGGTCCGTCACTTTATCGACAGTCCGGAGCAAGCAGGATTGTATCTGCTCAGGGTGAGCGATGAAGAAGGCGGCCAGCGCACATTGCGCCTTTCCGTACAATAAGATATAAGCGACCTATTACAATCAAAAAGAGTCGGTTGGCAAATTCGCCAACCGGCTTTTTTTGTTGTAGTCTATGAGTTGTTCCATCCCCTACCACTTGCATAGCATAATCACTCAATATTTAAATTACCTTTTTTGGGGTATGCGCCATTTGTCTTAGGACTGTATCTTTGTATTGTATTTAGGAAACGACATAACGACTTACAAAAAAACAACGAGGCACAATCCACTCCCCGCTTCCAACTCCCCCCAGCAAAAAACAAACTCCCGATTAGTTGAATGAACAAACACACACCTAAAGTTACATTGCGGGCCGCTACGTCCGTACTCATGGTATTCTTACTTTTTGGAATTTGAATAGGTTAGACAAACACGGGAATGAGTGGCCCTGATCATAAGGGGCCACTTATTCTACCACTTAAACTATGGACGAATGAGAACAATTATACTATTGAGCAGTATGCTATGGAGTTTTATTTGTACCTCCCCAATTTCTCCTGACTTTTTCAACACCTCTACTCTTACGAACTCTTCCTTTTCAACAGACATATCCGACACACACATCGAAGACCAAGAGCAACCTTTTGCGGTTTGCATCGACAACATCCAAATTGAATTAATGGCTGTTACCGGAACGGTGAAATTGAGTGCCATGGAAATCGAGGCGGGCTTGAGCCGCGACAATTATACAAACTATCGCAAACTACACTTCTCCTTTTCGAAAGACATTGACAATACGAGGCTGACATTCGATTGCCACAACCAGGGCAGAAACATCATAGAATTGTGGGTAACAGATGAGGCAGGTAATCAAGATTATTGTACGGCAGTCGTTATTGTAAAAGACCCCAACCATGTTTGTGGGATGTCTCTTCGGGCCTCTTCGCTGGCAGGACTACTGCCTGTAGCACAAGCGCCCAATCAAATTTGAAACAATCCTTTCCCCCTCGACCCCCTATTTCTAATAACTATAAAGAGAGTTATTTCAAATTAATTTCTCTTAGGAGGTGATCTATGACCAAGGTCACCTTCCTTTTTATTTGCCATTGTAGAAAATCACTTGTACGCCGAAAGCCATACTTTCTTCTATGGAATTCTTATCGGCAGCCACACCCAACTCTTCATATGCAGGTGAAAAATCCCAATCATTTTGGTACAACTGGATGTAGGGGCGAAGGCTTAGAGCCAGGTTGGCACTTCGGGGCGAGCTGATGGACAGAAAAAACTGGGCGCTCCAACCCTGCTCCTTCATAATCTCCGTCTTGCGACCACCCGACCGATCGCTGGTTCGGACAATAAAATTCTCCCAATTGATACTACTTCCGACACTGAATAAGCCCGCAAAAAATTCCACGCCCAAAGATCCACCTGCCTGGCGGTAGGCGAATTGCTTGAAAAAGCTGACATTGCCAGCAGGATCGGTCCCTCTGGCCTTCGTAGAGTTGAAGCCAAAAATACCTGTAAATTCCAAGGCGATGTTAGACCAGCGGTAGCGCCCGCCCATCATCACGGCCTGCTGCAAGCGCAAATCCTTGAAGGTATCGTCCAGCCAGTCCCGCTCATTGTTAAAATCATCCAATAAGCTATTGTAGTCGTCAAACTGAACCCAAGCTGCACGATAACCAATTTTTGTATTGAATTGTGCCGAACACACTTCTGCCAGGTGTAAAAAGAACAGGCAACATACCAACAGGCGAATCATGGCGTACATATTTGGGAGTATTAGACCGCAAAATTGAATAAAAACTTTGTATTTTCATAACTACCATATGATGTCAATCAAATTAGATGAAAGAAAAATACCAACCCATCGCTTGCGGCTTTTACGACGAATTGGTACGCCTGGCCAGCCGAAAGACTCATTGCCGCTTGCACCTTAAAGACGCATCCGGATCGGAACGTCAGCTTTTGACAAGCATAAAAGACATCTACAGCCGCCAAAAGGTAGAATATCTCTTGCTGGAAAATGGAGAAGAGATTCGGCTGGACCATATTCTACAGGCGGAACCCGCTGAGCCCAAATAAAATCTTATATTTGGAATTGGCTGCTGCAAGCACCTAAATGCAATGGGTCCATTCAGCACCCAAGCTGGCCAACCGGACATGAAATATGAGATCAAAGACTATTACACGACTGATATTACTAGCTATTTTTTGCGGAAATACCTGCATTTCTCTGCAGGCTCAAGCCGACAGCCTCAAGCTGAGGCTGGACCAACTCGGATGGCAAGACCTGATTTTTAAGGAGAAAGACATTGGGAAGCAACAGGTTGTGTCGGCCAGTCGTACCCTTCAAAACCTGGAAGACCTCCCCTTTACGATCTACGTAATCTCCAAAGAAGAAATATTTAAAAATGGCTATACAACCCTAGTGGATGTCCTCCGTTCCGTTCCGGGCATCCGGGTGTCTCAGCCAGGCTCAGCGCTGGATGGCGAAACCTTTGTTATGCGAGGGCTCTATGGGAATTCCTATGCCAAAATTCTGGTCAATGACCAGCCCGTCAAGCCCCTCACCGCCAATGGAATGCCACTGGGTGCACAATTGCCCATCCGACAGGCGGAGCGAATCGAAATCATCTTCGGACCGGCTGCAGCTGTCTATGGGGCCGACGCCTCCGCAGGCGTCATCAACATTGTCTTGCAAGATACAGAGAAGCCCATCTTTACCCGCGCCGACCTCAGCCTCGGAGAGTTTGGATATACCGACCTCAACGTTACCTTCGGCGGTAAGATCGGCCGGGATCGGAATGTTATTCGATTCAGCTTTTACGGAAGCAACACTCAATACGACGATCGCAATACGATTTACGACCTAGGCTCCATTTACCTACCCAATCTATACGAATTTGGAGATACTTCCTATCGCAGCAATCCCAACTACAGCACCATCAGCTCTGTACAAGATGCCTTGTTGCCCCACCTGAGCCAGATGATCGGGCTCAGCCTGCGCTACCGGGGCCTCAGCTTTTCCTTTGATCGGATGTATCGCAGAGAATACAGCGCCATTGGACTCAATCCAGTGAGCGTCTCCTACGCCAATCCGTTGAATACGGTCGGGGAGACGATCTCGCGCTACCAATTCGGCATTCAGAAACAAAAAGAAAAATGGGGCTTCAACACCCGGCTCATGGTCTTAAATTATGCTTTGGACCCTGCCTCCTCTTACACCTACGTCAACAATACAATGTGGCGATTCCTCGGCCAGACGGTTTTGCGCCCCCAGACGGACCCCAACATTCGCAGGGCCATCCGCCAGGAAATGACCGACAGCATTTTTTCAGGTAGCCGTTTTAGCGATGCAACATCTTTCGATACCTACATCGAAGGGGTTTTCAACTTTCGCCCCTTCCCCTATCTGGAAATCACAGCCGGTGCCAACATCAGCGGTTATGTCGGTAAACCACTCAACAATTACATCAAACGACAAACTTTCGATGGCAGGGAAGCCAACGATCCATTTCCCAGTGTCGAAGAAAGCGACGGGAATATCGGTTCTTTCCTGCAATTGTATTTGAATCTAAAAAAACTCAATGTCATTGCCGGGATTCGATACGATTTATTTGAGCTGACGTCTACACACCTCAGCCCACGGGTTGGCATGTTGTACAAACTGAGCCCAAACCTTTCGCTGCGCGGTACTTTTGCAACGGCCTTTAGGACGCCCAATCCCTTTTTCCGCTACAACAGCTACCTAGTGCAGGAAGGTGACTTGAGTACACTACAAACCAGTTCTGAATTCCTCGTGCTGGATGATGAAAGCACTTTCAATTATGAGTTTGGGCTTCGGTACAATTGGAGGAAGCAGATTTATGCCGATGTGGCATTCTACCTCACAGAAACGACCAACTTCATTTCTTATAACTTCGGATTTTCCGAAACGCAGCGGTTCAACAATCAAGATTGGTTTTACCTAGGTTATCTCAATGACGAAAATTCCATCAGCCGCTCCTTTGGTATACAGGGACGAATCAACCTACAAGATGATAGTTGGACTTACAAGCCCCGATTGGTTTTGAGTTTCAATATGGCCGACGGCAAGGAAGTACTTCCATTTACCGGCAATACGATCGATAAGGTACGCATGCAACCGGCCTTTTTGGGACAAGCCGATCTGTCCTTTCGACTCTACCGGAAATTATTTGTCCATTTCAATAATGTATTTGCGACCAAGTGGGTCCGACGTTTTGTTGGCCCCAATGGCGAAACCTCCACCAACAAGGGATACTATACCTTCGATTTGTTGACGCGCATAGCCCTGACCTCCAATTTTCAAATGTACTTGAAGGTGAATAATTTTTTCAACAGCACTTATGGTGGCATCGGCGCTACCGGCTATTTGGATGATTTGATTCTCAATCCGCAGCCACTTCGAACGGCGCGAATCGGTTTGAGCTATTCTATGAATTGATGTATGTATGAGTCCAGGTCCTAAATATAAAAGCACACTATTGAAAAAGCTCCTGCTCGCTTGGGGCTTGTGCTTGATGTGTAGCAGCTTTGTGCAGGGGCAAATTCCCTTTGAACGAATCGAACAAATGCCAGATTCGATACTGGCAGACCAATGGATGGGCTTGGCGCAGCAAGAATGGGAAAAGAAAAGGCTCACCAATGCCCTACGCTATTCGCTACAAGCACTCAACTACCTGGAAAAGCAACGGGATTTCCCAAAGCTCTATCGGGCCTATGTCCATATTGGGCAGATTTATCAATCGGAAAGGTTACACACCAAGGCACTCGAGTATTTTCACCTGGCTCGTCGAGTCCCCATCGATGCCAAGGAAGATCAATCCCTTTCTAAAATGTTCGCCGTCTCCTACTCGTCTACGAATCAGATAGACAGCGCTGCCTTTTTTCTAGGCCAGATTCTAGACCACTATCAGGAGAAAAAGGATACGAACAACATCGTCAAGACCTATCAAGACATTGTCGATTTGCACAACAAAGCCAATCAATACACAGAAGCGCTTGCCCTGAACCAAAAAATACTGACCCTTTTAGAAGCTGAAAATAATCCGCGACAGATAGCTGCCATTTACAACAACATTGGCTTTGACTACAACTCTCTGAAGGATTACGACGAATCCATCGAATATTTTTTGGAGGCTTCTAAGATTTCGAAGAAAAACAAGCTCAAGGGTTTGGATGCCATCTACACCAATATTGCCATTGCCTATCAAAACAGTGGGAATGCTCAAAAAAGTCTGGACTATCTCCAACTGGCTTTGAGAAATATACCCTTTTCTGAAAAGCAAAAGCGACTAGAAACAGAGAACCTCATTTCTTCCCTTTACTTCTATGAAGACGATTTGTACAATGCACAGCAATACAATGGGTCTGTCATCAACTCGGGAGTGGCCAAGCAGCATCCAGAGCTATTGAGTGAAGGCTACCTCATTGCGGCTCGCATACATGAAGGGCTCTACGAATTTGAGCAGGCCCTATCTTTTTACCAAAAGCATCTTGAGATCAAGGATTCCCTTCGCTTGGCCGAACTGATCCGCCAGCAGGAATTGCTCCAACAGCAGGTGCTGCTCGAACGGGCCGAAAAAGAGATCAAACTCTTGATGGTCAACCAAGAAGTAAAAGACCTTCAGATCAATCAGCTGGAGCTGGCCAAAGATAAATTGCAGTTGGAATCGGAGCAACAAGAAAAAGAGTTGGAATTGCTGCGCAAGGAAAAGGAAATAGAATTGGCCAATACCCGCGCCAAGGAGCTGGACATCGCCCGCGCCAAACAAGCATTAGAGCTGAGTAACCAGCGCTTGCTTTCCCAACAACAAGAAAGTAAGATCATCCGCCTACAACAACAGGAGCAAGAACAAGAGCTACAGCTGGCCAAGCAACGCCTCGACCTAGCGGCCAAAGAGGCGGCTGAGTCGGAAAAGGTCCGCGAAATCGATCAGTTGAAAAGCCAGCGCGAAATCGATCAGCTGAAATTACAAAAGGACGACAACTTTCGCCGATTTGTCTATGGCCTCCTTGGAATGCTGGGTTTGATCTTAACCCTGATTCTGGGTGGGCTGCTGTATTTCCGAAAATCCAGTCAAACACTCTCCCGGCAAAACCAACAAATTGAGGCACAAAAGTCAGAAATCGAGTCCCAGCGCAACCAGTCCGATCAACTGCTGCTCAACATCCTTCCCGCAGAAACCGCCCAGGAGCTGAAGGAAAAAGGCACTGCCACACCGCGCAAATATAAAATGGTGACGGTCCTTTTTAGCGACTTCAGCGGTTTTACCGGCATTTCCGCCAACATGACACCGGAGATGCTCATCGAAGAACTCAACACCTGCTTCCGGGCCTTCGACGAAATCATCGAACGGCACCATCTTGAGAAGATCAAAACCATTGGTGATGCCTACATGTGCGCAGGTGGCATTCCTGTGCCGAATAACAGCAATCCAGCCGATGCCATTGCCGCCAGCCTGGAGATGAATCAATTCATGGAACAGCGCATCCTGGCCAAAGCCAAAGCCGGAGAGCCCTACTGGGAAATGCGCATCGGAATTCATACAGGACCTTGCATTGCCGGGGTTGTGGGCAAGAATAAATTTGCTTACGATATTTGGGGCGACACCGTCAACACTGCCAGTCGAATGGAAACCAATGGACTGATTGGTAAGATCAATATCTCCGAGGAAACCTATCTTTTAATCAAAGACCAATTCGATTGCGAGTTTAGGGGCGAGGTAGATGTTCGCCACAAGGGTAAGATCAAAATGTACTTTGTAAATGGTGTAGCTTGAATTAGCTCTTTTTAGGTTTTTTATTGATGCGCTTATCGTTCTTTTCTGGTGCTTCCTTCTCCTCAGCGCCCGGTGCAAAAATGAAGTCTGTGCTGGAATAAGTCGTCCCGAAGTTGTCCGCCAAGGTTGCGACCTGTTTGAGCGCATCTACGAATTGCCCCTCGGTCAGCTCTTGTAGTGGGTGCGTAAAAACGCTGATGATGAAGTCATCGTACAGGCAGTACTTGGCATCCAATGCCGAGTGAAAATTTGCTTCCAAAAGCTTTACCATGCCTTCCTCTCCCAAGTATTGTTGCTCTGCGATGGGTGTAAAAATGCGCATCCGGTTTGCCCGTTCATCTGTAATAATGAGCAACAGGCGATTTTTGAAGGTCACCTGCCAGCCACCGATTTGTCCTTCTACCGCTTCTGCTTGTTCCCTTAGTATTTTATCCATGCGCTGATTCGACATGGGTGAATCAACTTGTGCAGCGAGAAGGTTCCAGCAAAAAAAACAACAGATGGAAAGGACAAAGGATTTAGTCATATGTTTGAGCTTTACATGGTAAGTTAACGCATTTCGTGGGAGATTGCAATTCATTTGACCAACGACAAAAGAGGCTGCCCGCCCAAAGACGAACAGCCTCTTTCCTTCAAGTATAGGATAACTGCAATTACAGTCTTAGAACCGTCAATTTATTAAAATTATTGCTCTGAGCCCTAAATAAAAATCGATTACAATGGGAAATCCCACCTCCACAAAAATATTTACCGATCATCTCCTGCCATCTGGAATAGTTCTTGTTTAAGCTTAACAATACTCCTTTGATTTTTTGAACTGTCGAAGACAATTAGAAGACCATCGATTTCTAACTTCAGTAAGGGTTAACTGGCTGATAAAATGCAAACATTACGTATCACACTTATCTTTGCTATATGCCTCTTCGTTCAGAATGGGTACGCCGACCGTATAGATAGTTTGCGACAGGTCCTCGACAATAAAAATCTCTCCGACGAACAGATTATTCAGCTCAAATACCAACTTGGCAACGACCTTCATCTGGATGAAAGGTATGACGAAGCCGAGCAGTGCTTTATATACGCCTTGGAAATTGCACAGAGAAAGCAAGACAACATCTCGATTTGCAAAGTTCTCCTAGGACTTGGCCGCACCCATGAAAGCCGGACCAACTATCCGGAGGCATTGGCTTACTATAAGGAAGTCCTGGAAATGCAGGTGGAAGGTTCAGACATTACTAGAAAGGCCGCTGCCTTCAGCCAAATGTCATCCATTTACCAGGCGCTGGGTGATTATGAGAAAGCATTCGAAATGCAATTGAGTGCCTTGCAAATCCACGAAAAGGTTAAAGATTCCGAGGGTATTGCCCGCGCCCATTATGTCATTGGCACCATCTTCTTCTATCAAAAACAATTTGAGCAATCGCTGGAATACTATGAGAAAGCTAAAATTCTTTGCGATAAAATCAATAAGGAACGGCTGATTTACTCCTGCCTGGCTGCCCTTGGAAGTGTCCACTCGGAATTGAGCCACTACAAGGAGAGCTTGTACTACAATGACAAAGCATTACAATTGGCCCGTAAGCTGGAATACAAAATCGGCATTGCCTACGTCCTAGGTAATATTGGTTCCAACTACCTCAAGCAAGGAAATCTTGAACAAGCCGAAATACATAAGAAGCAAGCCATACAGCTGATGACCAGCATGGAAGACAAATGGGGAGCCATTGGCAACAAGCTGGGGCTGGCAAAGGTCTACTTGGAAGCAGAGAAAACCGACATGGTCATTCCAACGCTCGAAGATGCCCTTCAGATGTCTAAGGAATTGGATTCCAAGCCTCGTCAATTGGAAGCCTACCAGATATTTATCGAGACCTACGAGCAGCTGGAGGATGTCGACAAGGCTTATTTCTACCTCAAAAAGCACCAGGCACTCAAAGATTCGTTGATCAACGAAAAGACCCTGGAAGAGATGGGGCAGTCTCAACGACGTTATGAAATCCAACGCCGCGAACACGAGATTTCACTGCTCAAAAAGGAAAACGAGCTGCTTGCAAAGAACAAGAAAATTCAAAAACAGCAAATCTATATTTTTGGCATCGCCTTTCTGTCCTTCCTCGTAGTCTTGGGCTGGTTCATTACCCGCCTGAAGTACCAGCGAAACATCAATCATCTACTGGAAGAGAAAAACCTCATTCTGAATTCCAAAAACGATGAGATCCGCATCAAGAATAAGCAATTGGAGCATTCCAATCAAGATTTGCAGCAATTCGCCTATGTTGCTTCGCACGATTTGAAGGAGCCATTGCGCATGATCCATTCCTACACTTCCTTGCTGAAAAAGCGCTATGATACGGTCTTTGACTCTTCCGGAAAGGAGTTTATGCACTACGTCACCGACGCTGTCATTCGGATGCAAACCCTACTGGACGATCTGTTGGACTACTCGCGTACAGGCAGTCAGAAGGTTCCACTCAAGAAAATAAAGGTACACGATGTATTGACCATCGTGCAGGCCAACCTAAGACATCGGCTGGAAGAATACAACGGACGACTCATCGTCTGCGAAGAAAATATGCCAATGGTTCGGGCCAACCATACCCAGTTGATACAACTTTTTCAAAACCTCATCAGCAATGCCTTGAAGTTTCGAGGCAAGGAAACACCTGTTGTTCAAATTGACTGTATTGCAAAGGACGATAATTATGTGTTCTCCATCAAAGACAATGGCATTGGGATATCAAAGCACAACCTGACAAAGGTCTTCGAGATGTTCCGACGACTTCATTCTCGCAGCGAATATGAAGGAACTGGAATAGGCTTGGCAACTTGTAAACGCATTGTCAGTAATATGGGAGGTGATATTTGGGTAGAATCTACACCTGGAGAAGGCAGTACTTTTTACTTTTCGATTCCGAACACGGTCAATGAAATGGCTCAGGTGAGTACCCACTAGCTTCATTCTGCTTTTTCTTTCACGCTTTTGCTGCGTTCCTGACTTTCCGATAGTCCTTTCTCCCGCTTGATCTTACGAACGACCTTGGGGCCGTACCACAACCACAATCCTGTCATGGTCAACCCCAACAGCCCCCAACCCAGTACATTCATCGAAACCAATTTGAATAAGTCGCTGACGATGGACCCATCGTGCAATGCCTCGATCCAGTCGGAATGCCGACGAGCGATGGAATAGACCTCTCCGGTGGATGCATCGATTTGGACTTCCCAGTGACGGTCTTCAAATAAAACCTTTACGATTCCCTTCGAAGGGCGGGCATCCATCCGATCCACTTCGTTGCCTACCTCTGTTGGTTGTGCCTGGTGTAGCGCCTCCGTTGCTAGACTGGCCAACTCGTGTAATGGCTTCCATTGTTCCAAATTCTTGTTGATTCCAGAGCGGGTGGGCGGCTGGATGACCGATATGTCCTTTTTGAGTGCCAGCAGGATGCCCGTCAGGGCGCTGACAATAACCAACAGAGCAATTGCTACACCGGTGTATCGATGTATTTTTCGAAATGACCTCAGACTCTTGATGTATTGGACAAATTTCAGCACACTACATTCATTATTCCTTGCTTCAACGACGGAAAAAATACTTTGTTTTGGTTAAAATTGACATTTATTATCTTTACAAAGCGAAAAAGTCCGTTGTGCAAATGTAAGCAAAACAGTAAAAACCAACCGCTTAGAATATTTAGCTATATGAAATCACTTTATTTACTATTAGTATGCATACTTCTTTGTTTAGGAATACAGCTTAAGGCACAAGAAATCATCGGAAGAATAGACCTCCAGGATTCCCTTCAGTACCACCTCATCAAATTTAAGGGAGGCCCCAAGTTCAAAGCCAAGGTCATCGACATCCGGAATAATATGTTGACCTACGTTGCTCGGGGCGATACCATCAAATCGGCCATAGAAGAAATCAAGTACATCCGCGTCTTCCAAAGGCGACCTTCCCCCAAGGCGGCCGGTCAGGTGGATACGAGTCAGTTGGTCCTTTTGAGGATGAAAAATGGCTCTGAGCTAAAAGGCAACCTAATCAAGATTGGTAGGAAGGACATTTCCTTTCGCTTCCAGGATCAGCTATTGGAATTGCCTCTAAGGACCATTAAAAATGCTTACATGCTGGATGACAGTACCGAGCAGAAGATCGCCGTTTTAAAGTTGGAAAACACATATGATAGCCAATACTTTGACCCCAAGGGTCCTTATTTCATAGAACCCATTTTGGTGGTCTTGCGGAATGGAACGCAAATGGTCGGCAAGATCGAGGATATGGAAAAAGACTTTGTTCGATTTCGATTTCAGGATCAGCTGTTGATATTGAGACCAGAAAAGGTGCGAAAAGCCTTCTTTCTCAAAGGGGACACAAAACAAATCGATCGCAAAGCCTATCTGTTTCAATCTCCCTTTTATGGCGAAGGCAATTCCTTTGTGACCCCAACCGGATTCTTACCTGGCGTGAATCAGATAGAGTATCGCACTTATTACGGAATGATACATTCTGTCGAGGGAGGCATTACCAAGAATTCCAGCCTTACCCTTGGATATTCCCTTCCGGATATTCTTTTTGGCCGAGTCAAGCTGGTGACAAAAATGGGGGATACTGACCAGTATTTATCTGCATCTGCAACAGCCGTCCGCTCCCAATTTCGAGATTTTTTCAATGTGTACACCGCCCGAGCCAGCTATACCAAGGGGAGGCCATCCCAGCATTTCTTCGTCAGTGCTGGCTACTTGGTCTACGATGATGAATTTGAATCGAACAGGTCTTTCTTGATCAGCCTGGGTGGATCTTTTAAAATCAGCCCAAGATGGAATTTCAACTACGAGCTGTTTTCTTTCCAAGACTCTTTCAACAGCTTCATAGTCTTACCAACTTTTACTTTTGGTTGGATGAAAAGAGGCAATTTATTTGAAGTGGGGCTATTTGGAGGTTTTATAGACAGCATTCTGGGGGGAGTTCCCTATCTTTCTTATTCCAAGCGAATCTTCCGCTAACTGATCGAGTTTTAGGGAGAACGTCATCTGGCAGATGAGCAATGGTACCCATTTTATTTTCGGTTCTTACATCTAAAATTCTAGCTCTGTACAGATATGAAAATATCCCCCAAAGCGAAAAGAAACATTTCCAGGATTATTCCTTTTGCGGTTATCTGGTTGCTGATCGGATGGGTCATAATTATCAGTGAGGTGGGATTGACCCGAAGTCAAAACATTAATCCGGAAACCGATATTTCGTTCACCATTCCAGTATTGATTTTTGCCAACATAGCCAACATCATAGTAGGGCTTATGGTCGGAACGCTAGAGGTGGTTTACTTCGAAAAAAAGTTTGCCACGCAGACCTTTGCTACAAAGCTCTTTTACAAGTTCGTCATCTACCTGTTATTGTTTCTGGCAGTGGTCGTATTGTTCTTTCCCATAGCCTTCTCCTTAGAAACAGATATCGGCTTGATGGAAGGAGAAGTCTGGCAAAAACTGGGTAGATTTTTAACAAGCATTTCCTTCGTTACAACCTTATTTCAGCTGTCTGTATCACTTTTTGTCTGCCTGATTTATTCAGCTATAAGCGAAAACCTTGGGCATTATGTATTTCTGAATCTATTTACAGGCAGATACCACAAACCCGTTGTGGAAAAGCGGATTTTTATGTTCCTGGATATGAAATCCTCCACAACCATCGCAGAAGCTTTGGGGCATCTCAAATACTTCAATTTGCTACAAGCCTATTACGACATTATGTCGGACCCCATTGTCAACTCCTTTGGTGAAGTAGACCAATACATTGGAGATGAGATTGTCATATCTTGGAAACTTGATAGAGGACTTGAAAACGCCAACTGCATTCGATGCTTTTTTGACATACGCGATAACCTCTCTGCAAGTCGCAAACATTTGATGGACCAATTTGGATTTGAGATTGGATTTAAATCCGGAATCCATTTAGGTGAGGTGGCAATAGGTAAAATTGGAGCTTTAAAGAAAGAAATTGTGTTTTCAGGGGATGTCTTAAATACTACTGCTAGGATTCAGGGCCATTGCAACAGCCTAGGGTCTGATTTACTGATTTCAGGAGCCCTGAAAAAATTACTACCTCAAAGTGCGTATCATTTTGAAAGCAAGGGAGAAATATCCCTGAAAGGAAGAAATCAAAAAGAGGAACTCTTTAGCGTTACCAGGTAGGTGGTATCCATCCACAAGCGCCAATAGGTAGTGAATGTAACAATAGCTCGGACGTGCCTAGGGGCTTTGTTACCTCACGCTATTTAGCTAGCTAAAACCCAGCAGTCTCAGCACACCCCAAACAGTACAACTCAGGGGTCTTGCATAAAGACGGCATTGCTAAACAGCATCATTCCGTTGTACCAAAAACAGCGAAATAGCGGATTATCAGCCATGTAAACGATGTTTCCTTTGCCCTTTTTCTCTACGGCAAAATAGGTTTTATTTGACAAGGTCTTGCGAACCTTAGCCCCTGTAAAGCCTATGATCTTTGGATTACTAGAACTGTAGCCGACATTCCAACAATTGGACAAACGCTTGTATACGCGGGTATTGGTCTTTAGGCTGAAATAGGTGTCCGATAGGCCATAGGCCAAGGGGTGGCTGTCGTCCATTTCCAAGCGCAAAATGGCTCCGGGCATGGTATTGCTAATATTGCGACGCTCTCTACCCTCATAGGGATGCAAATGCACAGGCGAGGACTTGCTGATTTCCTGATTCACATTTTTGGTCAGTGCAAAGCCTGAGCGTCCTTCCAGCCAAGAAAGCGCCCTTCCCATCACAATCAGGCGCCCTCCTTTGGCGATCCAATCCGACAAGCGATCCATATTGAACTTACCACTATAGTTCCCTTCTGGTAATACAATGAGGTTGTAAGGCTCCAAATCCAGCTTGCGCAATTTGCCCACATCGATGATCGAAACCGGATAGTGGAGTACTTCATCGAAATAATACCAGGCTTCTCCAAACGCATTGGCATTGTTTGAATTGCCAGAAGGTAAAAGCACCTTTGGACGTTCGACCAGCTTCAGCTTAGAGGAACCCAAGTCCGGTCCATCCAACGAGAAACCAGTTTGCAATGGAAAAACCTCCTGATCTATTTCTTTTGCAAGCTGTAGGACCACCTCTTCCCATTGGGGATTTTGCCCCTCATTGTCTCCCCTGGTGATGAGCAAAGCGCCCGGCTCTGCCGTCATGCCCTTGCTGCGACAAGTCTCCGTGACCCGCCGTACTTTTAGCCCCCGATCCAGTGCCTGCGCCAAAAAGCGGGCGCTGTGGAGCGACTCCCAAGGAATCATGTAGGCATACACCTTGGAAGCCTTTGCCGGCAAATTAGGATCGTTGAACGTGAAGGGCTCTTTCGAACTGATTTTATCTTCAAAAGCATAAGCCTCCAAGCCGTAAGCATAAGGCAAGGCCCAGGCTGTAATGTCATAAGTCAAAGAATCCGCCAGGTAGGGTGTCGGCTCGAACAATACTTGCAGCAAGACCGATTGGGCTTGATAGGCACTGATGATTAAGTCGCCTTTATTTTGCTTGACAGGCCGGGTGGTACCAGAGCGATAATCGAACGCTCTCATGGCCTTTCCATTTTCGCGAATCCTTCCGTAAGTAATCTGGTTTCGATCGAGCAATTCGCACAATGCTTTGATTCGGGCAGAGGGATTGGTAGAACGAATGAGGAAAGATTTGTATTTACCAACAGGCTTTTCACTGGCTTTTTTAAAGTAGTCGATGAAATTTTCGTCCAACTCTTTGGCATTCTTGGAGGTCATCTCTACCGACGAAAGTCCGGTTGCCAAGTGATGTGCAATGCGATCGCTTAACGTGAGGGTATCTCCATTTTCCATCAGTATGGCCCTTCCAGCCCTGCTGTGTCCTCCTTGCTCGTAAGTCATTCCGATGGCACCGTTGAAAGTCGGATAGGTATCACCATAGCTAGGGTACAACAAATCAAAAACTTCGCCGGTGTAATACAACCAACCCTCTTTGTCAAAATAGCGCGCGTGGTTTTGGCCAACCAATGTTTGAAAATCAGCCTGCCAGGGGGTAATGTACTGATGATAAGGTTGAGCGGCTGGCGCAAAATAATAGGGAGAATTGTACCCCATCTCGTGATAATCAACATGGACTTGCGGCATCCATTGATAATAAAGCTCTAGACGTTGACGCGATTCCAATTGTGTCTGCCAGGCCCAATCCCGATTCAAATCGAACAGGTAGTGGTTGACCCGACCACCGGGCCAGGGTTCCTGATGTTCGCGGGTAGAAGGTGCCGGATCAACTAGCTGACCACCAACGCTGCGATTCCAATAGTTGTAGCGATCAAAACCATCCGGGTTGAGGCAAGGGTCAATGATGACAACTGTATTTTTCAAAAAATCGAGCATTTGGTCAGAAGTGGCCAGTTCATAGAGGGTCGCTATGGAACTCTCAGAGGCACCAGCTTCGTTGCCATGCACTCCATAGCTCAACCAAATGACGGGCAGGCTTTCGTTTAAGAGTTTCCCTTGCCCACGCCCAGCCTTACGCAATTGGTTCAATCGAATGTCCTCCAGTCGAGCAAGATTTTCAGGACTCGATACGACGGCATATATCAAAGGGCGGTATTCATTGGTTTGGCCATACTCCTTGAGGACTACCCGATCCGATTGCTTGGCTACTTCTTTGAAATAACCAACCAGCAAATGATGGGGCGTGAAAGCTGCGCCATATGGATGAGGCATAAAATCGACAGGGCTGGGGATTTTACTTTGTGCCGAAGTGACTGCAGACAAAAGCATGCACACCCCAAGTAGCCAAAAAAATCTTAACAGCATATGAGAGATATGTGTTCGTTAAAGGAAGAACACCAAAAATAGAAAAAAATCAATAGACGGCTTCAGCGATTCGACGGATGGTCTTGGAATCCCCCATTGTGTAATAATGCAGACAAGGAACACCTGCGGCCTTCAGTTCTTTAGATTGCTGAATACACCACTCAATACCGATTTCCTTAATGGCTGCTTTGTCATCTTTGGCGTTGGTAAAAGCTTTGACCAAGTCGTCTGGTAAGTTGATGTGAAACAGACGTGGCAAAGAGTTGAGTTGGTAAGCTTTCGTGAGGGGCTTTAAGCCTGGAACAATGGGAACATCGATGCCCGCATTCCGGCAATCCTCCACATATTTGAAGTACTTTTCGTTGTCAAAAAACATTTGAGTGACAATATAATCTGCCCCGGCATCGACCTTTGCTTTGGTGAAGCTCATATCATTGGCCATATTGGGGGCCTCGAAATGCTTTTCGGGATAACCGGCAATGCCGATGCAAAACTCTGTCCGCTCTCCATTCTCAATATTGATATCGAGATACTTCCCAGCATTCATACCGACGATTTGGCTGACCAAATCGAGCGCAAAATTGTTGCCATCCGGCTCTGGGATGAACTTGCCATCGAACTTGCGCGCATCTCCGCGGATGGCCAAGACATTCTGGATGTTGAGGAAGTTTAGGTCGATCAAAGCATTCTCCGTATCCTCCTTGGTAAAGCCACCACAAATCAGGTGAGGAACGGCATCGACTCCGTAGCGGTGCATGATGGATGCACAAATACCAACCGTTCCGGGCCGCTTCCGAATGGCAATTTTCTCGTAGTAGCCACTGTTCCGCTTTTTGTACAAGAATTCTTCGCGATGGTAAGTCACATCGATAAAAGGAGGTTTGAATTCCATCAGTGGGTCCAAAACATCAAAGATGGCCTTCATGCTACCGCCCTTCAGAGGAGGAAGCACTTCAAAGGAAATAAGGGTCTGGCCTTCAGCTTTCTTAAAATAATCTGTAACTTTCATTCAAAAGAGGTCTTGTGTACTTTTGTGATCAGCTGCAATTGTTAATTTTGCCCGACAAATGTACAAAATCCTTAATTAATCTGCCGAGCTGTCCAAGCAGGGCGAGAAAGTTTTACCGCGCTTTTACAAATGCGCCCCAAATGTCGGCATAAATAAACGATTCGGTGCCTATGGCTTCTCTATCAAGGTTCTTTAGCAGGTATACCGGCTTTTTGCGTTCCCTGAAGATCGTCTATGTCATCAACAACTTGCTCAATCGCCAAAAGCTTCAACACAACAAGGAGCTGTACAAGAAGTATGGCCTAAAGCGAAGCATTTTTGGCAACATTGGTAGCCATGATTTCAAGCCTTCAGACCTATCGGAAGAAATCCCCTGGCTGGACCGCCCCAACGCACTGGAACGCTTGACACAGCATCCAGATTTTGAAAAGCTTCCTACCGAATGGCAAGGGCAGCTCCGACAGTTTATTCAAGAGGGTTACATGGTTCTGAAGGGGTTTTATTCTCCCGAAGAAGTGGATCGATTGAACAAGGAAGTCGATGGACTCCTACAGAACGACAAAGCCGGCTTTAATTATACCGGTCGAAAGATCATGGATGCGCACCTCATTTCCTCTGTCGTAGACCAACATTATTTTCGCAATCAGCGATTGCTTCGCTTGCTCAATTTTGCCATGGGGCGCCCTGTTGTCCCCTTTCAAACCATCAACTTTGTCCAGGGGAGCGAGCAGAAAGCCCATTCCGATTCCATCCATATGTCTACAGAGCCGGCTGGCTATTTGATCGCAGCCTGGACGGCATTGGAAGATATGCACGAAGGAAACGGCCCTCTGTTTTACCACCCGGGCAGTCATCGGCTGCCGTATGTAACTTGTCAGGATTATGCTTCTGGCAATACCCGCTGGCAATTGGGAAAGGAGAGTTACAAAAAATACGAAGATAAGATAGAGGCCATTGTGCAGCAGTCTGCTATGCCTAAAAAGTACTTTCTGGGGAACAAAGGCGATGTGTTTGTCTGGCATGCCAATCTACTACATGGAGGAAGCCCCATTTCACAGGAAGGCAGTTCCAGAAAGAGCATGGTTGCCCATTATTTTTGCGAAGGTGTTATTTGTTACCACGAGATTTCTCAGCGTCCAGCCTTGCTGAAGGTTTGAAAAGGAGACAGTTGTGCCGCCCACAGTAATGCAGTTGGCGGACTTACTGGTTCTGGTGTGTGATGCTAAACCGTTTTGGCAGAAGACCAGGAATTACTTTTTCTTCTTCTTTTTCTTAAAGTCCCCGTTTTTCCAGGAATCAAAAAACTGCTTCCAAGCGATTGGATTGAAGATGTTCATTGGCGGTTGCTGACCGATGTAGTAGTAATCGCGGGCTTGTTGGCGTAGGTAATAATCAGCATGTTCGTCGCCATCGGAGGGAACGGAGGAACGGCCTTTTTCTAGTACTTCTTGTGCGAGGTTTTCGACTGCTCTTTGCTGCATTTCGTTGGATACATCCATGGCGAGGAATTCCAGCTTAAAGTGTTCTCGGCTGGGCCAAGGGAAAACGATGGTTTCGGGCAAGTTGAACGTATCGCGGACCATGAGCTGCACAAAAGAATAGCGATCTGCTTGGAGGCTATCGGGAATGGTGACTTCTAGGGTACGATAACCAACAGCTGAAAAGATGATGGTATCACTTTTCTGTACGACGATGGTAAAGAAGCCTTTAAAGTCAGAATAGGTTCCTCGATTTTTACCTTTGACCAGTATGTTGGTATATGGAACAGGAAATAATTCAGAGTCGGAGCCGTCTAGAACCATACCGGAAAACTGAACCAGGCTGGTGTCTTGCTGTCTCTGGCCGAAAGCCGAACCTGCAAGGAGGAAAAAAGCAAAAAAGAGGAAATATTGAATTTTCATTTTCAAAGGTTGATGTCTTGTACCACAAATAAACGAATCGGCTTCTTAATTAAGAAAGCGAAAACCAGGGTATAAGTTTGATTTTCAATGGACAAAATAACCCTTTTTAACAGATTGTCCTCAACTAACAGAGTCTAAAAAGTAGCTCGCGGTTGCCCGAAGCTGAAACCAAAACGAAAGATCAATCTATTTACCTCCGCTCATTTACAGGGATTAACACAGCTTTAACAGCTTATTGACGGACGCTGTCAAAGCCAACGGCGATGTCCAGCACTTCTTCCATCTTATCTACATAATGAAATGCCAAGCCTTTGATGTATTCTTTATTAATCTCTTCTACATGCTTTTCATTTTCCCGACATAGGATGATTTCCCGGATACCTGCTCTTTTGGCGGCCAGCATTTTCTCCTTGATCCCTCCTACTGGTAAGACTTTGCCTCGGAGGGTGATTTCCCCCGTCATGGCGAGGTAGGGCTTTAATGGATGTTTGTTGCAAGCCGAAACCAACGCTGATAACATCGTAATCCCTGCAGAGGGTCCGTCCTTGGGAATGGCGCCTTCCGGAACATGGATGTGAAAATCATTTTGAGTAAAAATATCCGGATCGATCCCCAGGGCTTCACAGTGGGCTTTGATGTAGCTCAGGGCGGTTGTGGCCGACTCCTTCATGACATCTCCGAGGTTTCCAGTGAGAATCAATTTGCCAGTCCCTTTGCTTAGGCTGGTCTCTATAAATAAGATGTCTCCACCGAACTGTGTCCAAGCCAATCCGACGGCAACGCCTGCCACATGATGGTCTTTGTAGAGGTCAGAGCTATACCGAATTGGTCCCAGCATCTTTTTCAGCTCCGATCCTTTGACCGATACATTGTAAGTCTCTTCCATTGCTACCTTCTTAGCAATGTTGCGCATCACCTTGGCGATCTGCCGGTCGAGGGAACGAACGCCGGATTCCCGGGTGTATTCCTTCACGATTTGCTGAATGACTGGTGGCCGGAGCCGTACGTCTTTGCCCTTGAGGCCATGTTCCTCCCGCTGCTTTGGAACGAGGTGGCGGTTGGCAATTTCTACCTTCTCCTCCTGAGAATATCCACTGATTTGAATGATCTCCATCCGGTCGAGCAAAGCGGGTTGAATGGAATTCAGCGAATTAGCTGTGGCAATAAACATGACTTTGGACAGGTCGTATTCATGCTCGAGGTAATTATCGTGAAAAGTAGAATTTTGCTCCGGATCCAGCACTTCTAGCAAGGCAGAAGAAGGGTCTCCCCGAAAATCTTTTCCAACCTTGTCTATTTCATCAAGGATGAATACTGGATTAGAGGATTTCACCTTTTTCAAGGACTGGATGATCCGACCAGGCATCGCACCAATGTAGGTCTTGCGATGCCCTCTGATTTCAGATTCGTCGTGCAAACCACCCAGCGACATCCGGATGAATTTGCGTTTCAACGCTTTGGCGACGGATTTTCCCAGTGAGGTTTTTCCAACACCCGGAGGTCCCACCAAGCAAAGGATGGGCGCTTTCATGTCTCCTTTAAGTTTCAATACGGCCAGGTGTTCCAGGATGCGTTCCTTGACATCCTCCAAACCGAAATGATCTTTGTCCAAAACCTGTTTTACCTTCTTGAGGTTGAAGTTGTCTTTGGTATAAATGCCCCATGGCAGGTCCAACATCAATTCTAGATAGTTGAGCTGTACGGAATACTCAGCTACTTGTGGATTGATGCGACTAACCTTCAGCAGTTCTTTGGCAAAAGCTTCACCTACCTCCTTGGGCCAAAGCATTTTCAACGACCGCTCCTTGAGCACTTTCAGTTCCTCTTCCTGCGGATTCTGTCCCAGTTCCTCTTGTATTGTTTTCAACTGCTGGTTGAGGTAGTAATCCCGCTGTTGCTTTTCAATGTCTCCACGAACTTTGGTCTCAATCTGGTCTTTGAGTTCCAGCATCCTAAGTTCTCCATCCATGTGTTCCAGGACGGCTTGCGCCTTTTCCTGTAGGTTATTGATCTCTAGGATGGATTGCTTTACATCTACTTTTACGCCTAAATTGGAAGCGATGAAATTGATTAGGAAACCATCTTGGGAGATGTTGCCCAGCATGACGGCAGCTTCGGAAGGAATGTTGGGGGACAATTTGATGATCTGGCGTGCTTTATCCTTAATGGAAGAAATCAACGCCTTGAATTCCAAATCGTTTTGATCCGCAGGTGTTGTAAGCATTGTTTGAACCTCCCCTTCGAGGAAAGGCGTATTTTGTCGCATCCTGAGCAACTTAAACCTACGGCGACCTTGCAGAATAGCCGTAGCCGTTCCATCGGGCATTTTCAACAGCTTGATGATGCGCGCAATCGTTCCATACACATACAGGTCTTCCGTTGCCGGGTCTTCTACCTTGGCATCTTTTTGAGAGAGGACGGCGATGATGCGATCCTTATCATGTGCTTCATTGATCGCCCGAATGGACTTATCGCGCCCCACTGTGATCGGTATAATGATCCCTGGAAATAGCACGGTGTTTTTAAGCGCCAAGACAGGCATGACATCCGGATAGTTTTCATCAAAGTCGGGGTCTAAATTTTCGTCAATCGAAAAAATAGGCATAAACTCCGTCTCTTCAACTACATTGGAATGCATAAATAATTCTTCAAACATATGCTTAAACGGCTCGTTCAAAATTGTTGTTTGGAGCCTTTCTCAAAGCAAAAAACAACTTTAGTTCATTCAAATTACGATTCAATCGGAGGATAAGTTCTCGTTTAAATACCTTATCTGACACAATGGCTTTTTTCGACTTTTCGCTACAAGGATCAGCACGAAGTCTTACACTCCACAACTGTAGCTAACGATCCCCTCGTTTTATCGCTGTCTGTTGCCACAATGACAGTTTCCTGTTGTGACAAGACACTAAGGGCTGTGGTCAAGGACTATGCCACGGGGGGTAATGGGTTCAAAGCCTTCTATTTTTGGCAGAACTCCCTGTTTTCTGTCTGATAATCAACGACAAAAAGTCATGTTTTTAGTATGTAGATTCGCATGGATGTACAATGGTTTGACCGGTAGATGAGAAGTGTGGTCGAGTTAGTGGTTGGACATCTTAGAAAAATAGAAACCTCCTTTGCCTGAAATAGGCAAAGGAGGTTTCATGCAGTATGTACCCTACCCTAGCTCAGTACCTCTTCGGTAGCTTTTTTTGTAGGTGCTTCTTCACTTTTTCCTTCATCGACCTCATCGAGTTCCACTCGAAGATTGTCGATAATGAACTCTTGTCTTGTTGGTGTATTTTTCCCCATGTAATATTGCAAAACATGGTTGATATTGGTCTCTTCGTTGAGCACGACTGGCTCTAGTCGAATGTCATCGCCAATGAAATCGCTGAATTCATTGGGAGAAATCTCCCCCAATCCTTTAAAACGG
>JBCCSZ010000033.1:0-35284 GCA_039199225.1 Bacteroidota bacterium | reverse complement strand
GTCGATGTTCGACTGGATGACGATGCCACTGTAGGGTGCATAGATGCTGTATTTTTTCAACCTTTCCTCTGCCGCCTTGATCGCGTAATACTGACTGTAAATCTGATAAGTCGTCACATAGTATTTTTCTTTTTTGGACAGAGTTGCAGGGAGTGGGGGCAGGGTTGAGCCAAAGTTGTAGTCGTTGATGTACGTCAACCAATTGTCGTAATTGTCCGGGTAATCCGTCTTCATGTCCGGCATGATGGCAGTGAGGGAATTGAAGAAGCTACTGCGCTGGGCCTCTAGGCTTAGTTCATATTCTCGTTTGTCCAAGCTTACGAGTAAATCTCCCTTTTTGAAGGCGACACCCTCCTTGAATAAAATGCCTTCGGGCAAAATCAAGCCCTGTACTTCTGCGAATAATTGGGTGGTGTTTTTGGGAATGACCCGGCCGCTGATGGGGGTGGAGCGCTGTTGGTCGCCTTTGGTTACCTTGTACAACTCGAGGTCTTTGAGCTTTAGAAGGCTCGTTGCTTCAGTTGTTACAGAATCGGTAGATACAGCGGGGCGCTCAGCTGTGGTTTCTTGTTCCTCTGCTTCAGGGCTTCCACAACTGTAGAGAAGAAAGGTACCGACGAAGAGCAGAACGGAGAAATAGTAACTTTTCATGCTATTGGTTGAAAATTAGGAATCAAAAGATATTTGTAAAAATGACTATCGGTCATTTTAAAGAAGACAGCAATAAAATGACCGGCGGTCATAAAAGTTTACAAAAAGGATGTTTTTTTTGAAAAAAGCTGAAAAAGGTAGGGTGGGCGGAGCTTATGCCTTGATGCCGTTGACGACTATTTCGACATAAGAGTGGTAAAATTCTTCTTCTTTTTTACCTGTAAAGCCCTCGATCAACTCTGCTTTTGTTTGGGTAAGTTGCATGATGCCGACGGACATGCCCCACATGGTGAGGCTAAAGGTGGCGAGGTCCAATTCGGGCTTGATTACTTTTTGCCTTCTGGCTTCTTGTAAGATGGATAAAACGAAATTGTGGATTTTTTGACCTGTTACTTTCAGCGCTTCGGTGTTTTCCAGTTCTCGATTGGCTTCGTAGAAAGCAACCAGATCGTTGTAGATTGGCTTTTTCTTGTTGAAGTGAAAATTGCCCCAGAGAATGGCCCTGATTTGGTCGAGTACGTCGGGCTGTTTGCCCGCTTCTTGAATGAACAGCTCTAGGAGACTTTCGCGTGCTTTGTTGGTGAGTTGTGCAATGATGTCCTCTTTGCTCTTGAAATACAGATAGAGGGTCCCTTTGGCGATTTCTGCCTTTTTGGAAACGGCATCCATGCTGAAATCCGACAGACCCTCTTGAAGGATGATGTGTTCGGCAGCGTCGAGAATATGTCTGCGCTTTCGCTGTCTGGCTTCTTCCTTTTTTCTTTGGGTACTCTCTTTCAAAGGGTTAAAACATTGATTCAATAAAGTGAAACGTAAATTAAATATTTTACAACTTAAGAAGCATATAGTTTAAACATTCTTGTCTTCGACTGGCCAAATTCGATTTCGCAAACCCAACTTCTTTTTTAGGTCAAACGCCTTTTTGAGCCGATAAAAGTACTACTAAACAGGACAAAATCAACCTTATCGAGAAAAAGTAAGATTTAGAATAATGTTCTGTTATTGATCGAAATAACCCATTCATTTATCGTGAAAATTCGTTTTAACATTTTCTTAATCGCAATTTGACGATATACAAAAAACGATATTACGAAAACAATTTAAAAGAGAAGTTATGGCAAAACGACAATTAAATTTTAAAATGATCCTTTGGGGAATGGTGGTCTTTGTTTCGATCATACTACTTGCTACCCTGAATCCTTTCGGGTACAACCAACTGGGCTACAGACAAGTGGTCGAAACGCCGACAGGCCGTAAATACATCATTTTTAACAATGGTATCTACACGAAATTTCCCGGTTCAAAGGTAACAACATATCCCAACGTACTCACCATTAGTCACCGCGGCGAAAGTACAGGGGCTACCATCGAAGGTAACCTAATCTTAATTCGATTCAACGATGCGACTGAGGCGCATGCTCAAACGGTTGTCCGCTTCCGGATGCCCGCCACTGAGGATGCCATGTTGAACCTCCATTCGGAGTACATCAACAAGGAGTATCTGGCCTTGAAGGGCCTACAGCCTTACACCATCGAGTGCTTGAAAAACTCTGCCCAATTGATGGATTCAGAGCAGCACTACTCTGGCGGCCGGGCGCAGTTGTCCCAGTATTTTCAAGATCAATTGGCCCACGGCCTCTTTATCCTGGATACGAAGGAAAACTTCTACAAGGATACCATCACCGGCGAAACCAAGCGCATCTACGAAGCGCAAATTCGCATCAATGCCGATGGCGAGAAAGTCCGCAAACACAGCGACCTGGAGAAGTTTGGCATCTCCATCGCCAGCGCGACCATCGAGAATGTCGACTACGAGCAGCAAGTAGATGAGAAGCTCAAAAAGAAGATCGAAGCCAGCACCCGCGAGGCGGTCTCTAAGCAGAACTTGGTGACGGCACAGCAGGAGGCCATGACGGCAGAAGCAGAGGGACGCAAGCGCCTGGTAGAGATCGAGTACCAAGAGAAGCAAAAGCAAACCCAGCAGATGGTACAGGCCGAGACGCAGGTCCGCCTGGCAGAAAAGGACAAGACCAAGCAGGCCATTGCCCTACAAGCCGCCAGGCTGGAGGCGCAGAAAATCAAGGCCCTCTCCGATGCCGAGGCTTACGCCAAGCAGCGCATCATGCAGGCCGACGGTGCCTTGGAAAAGAAATTGGCTGCCTACAAGGATGTACAGCAAATGTGGTCAACAGCCTTCGCCAACTACCAAGGCGATCTGGTCCCCAAATTCCAAACAGGTGCCACCAACGGCAAAGGCAACGCCGGACTGGACTTCATGGAAATCATGGGCGCCAAGGCAGCCATGGACCTCAGCTTGGACATGAATGTACAGAAGAAATAAAAAGCTGTGAAAACTTTGTCTCTCATGTTTACCCGTCCGAAAGGACGGGTTTTTTGTTTTAGGGTATGGTCTTTTTCTGATACTTCCACCACACCACCGCACACATCAGCAGCAACGTACAGATGAACACTGGAACCACCCATTCCTGCAAGGGAACCAGCCAAAGGGTACTCACCACTTCAATAGAGATAAAGAACAACAAAGCACTCAATATAACGAGATTGCTAACTTTGGATGCTATAAAGGCGCCCAAAGGTGCACCGAACACCACAATGGGAATGGCGGTTTTCCAAGCATCAACAGCCCAGGTCGACCAACTCCCGAAAATCGAGATGAGTACGACTCCAATGATGGAATTCAGGGCCATGATGATCACTGTTGTCGGTGTTGCTCGTTTCTCGGTAGAATTTAAAATGAGGGTGAGTATGATAAAGGCCACCATATCGGCGCCACAACCAATATTAATGGTCAAAAAGCCACCAAGTAAGCCTGCAAAAAACAATAGTGGTCGGCTTCTTCCAATACTTATCTCATTGGTCCGTTCTATGCCTGAAAACTGTTGGAGCAACAGCGCTATGCCCAGGGCAGCGATGTGAATGGTAAACAACCATTTTAAGTCACTGCTCACCATAAACCATCCCATCCAGAAGGACAGGCACTGGCCCAAAGCGCCTCCCAGAACAGCAGGTAAAATGGCAAAAGTATAAAAGGGTATCTTTCGGGAAACAATAAAAATCGAAGCCATCGTCATACCGACCGATTGAATCAACAGGGAAAACTGCTTGGCATCTGAAGGAAGTATATGAAGTACTTTTGTGAATATCGGGAAAGCAACCGCCCCTCCTCCTTCTGCCGAAAATCCTGCCACAAAACTACCGGCGATCATGCTCAAAGGGACCTGCCACAGCTCTCCAAACAAATACCATTCACCACGGACAGTGATGGCAGCAAACCATATCAAAAGCAAGGTCGTTACAGTTTTGAAGTACATACAGTCGAATTGCTTGAGCGCATCCTAAGCGTCAGAACAAATGTGTATGTACTTTACGACTACTTTTCTGATTTGGGTTCAATTCAAATACGCATTAATATCGTCTTCTAATTGTTCCAGATGGGAGGATGGAATCTTTGTATTTATCTCCAAGACAACATCTTTGTAGCGGATGAATCTGACAATACCATCAATGGTGTACTTACTGAAGTTGGCGTCCAGTATTTTTTCTTTTTGTCGAGTTCCAGGCTCGCTGTCCTCAAAGTACAACTTCAACGATAAGTCTTTATTCGTTATGGTACTTTCTTCCTTGAACATACCATAATCAATGATCTGAACGATCTGATTCCGATTGATCTTTACGATTTCCTTCCCCCTGGTATTCCAAAGGTACATTCTGAAAAAGTAATAGAACACCACCAGAAAAAGGAAAGCGCCAAACATTGTCCCGAGACCAATACCAACAAAAAGGAGTATGGCGATGGGAATGAGCAAAAAGACCATTGTTGCTAAAAGCAGCATGGATAAAACTACCCTGCTGGGTCTCTTTTGGATAAGAGAAATGCTTAGTTCGTCGCCCTCTTTTGTTGTTTCAACTGTATTCATTGTCAATCTCCCACAATTGCGATTTTGCCTTCCGTTACGGCCAGTCTCGTAATGTTGCGAATACCATAGTAGTTCAAATCGGCAATTTCGATCCAGTTGTTGTCTTTGCGGGGGTGAAATTTGTAGAGCTTAGGACCGTTGCCCATGATGAAGGTGCCATCAGAGAGGACGGCAAAGTCCTCGCTGCCAGGCAGGGTGGCGGTGATGAGTTGTGTGCGATAAAAGCGGGTATCCAGTCGCATGATCAGCCAACTGTCTGGGCGGCTTTTGTCGATGTAAGCCAAATCGCCACCTGGCATCGGGAGGATGCAACGGCCGATGTCGCTGGCAATATCAACCACCGTTTCGGTGCGTGTATCCGCTACGACCAGTCGATGCGGGCTGCCCACTAGGAAAAGGGCTACTCGACGCGAGCCGATCCAGGAGTAGTAACCGACATTGTTGAGGGTGCGAAAAACGGGCTGACCCTTGCTGGAACGATCCATGGGAAAGCGCCAAAGCCGCTGGCTACGAGCAGCATCTGTTTCGATGCGGATGGCGGAGAAGGCATAGTTGTTATCGTCAATATCGGCATCCGTCGGTGGAATGAAGATGGGGGAGAATTCACTCTCTAGGGTTTGTGTGATCCGAGTCAGCTGGCGGGTTTGAAGATTCAGAGAGAAAATGTCGCTCTGGGTCGTATCCCGAGGGGTCTGCACTGTCAGGTAGATTTCATTGTCACTGACAAAATACGGCTGGTTATTGTAACCTCCCAAATTAAATCCAGAGAGAAACTTTGGATTGGAAAATTGGAAAATACTATCCGTAATGGCTTCTACGTCAAACAAATAAAGATTGGTCTCTGGTAGTTTTTGTGCCTGGGCAGATAGGCCGACGACCAGCAATAGCAAGGTGATAAGATGTCGCATGGTGTATTATGTGTTTTGTCCAGTTGGCTATTTCAGACCCGCAAGATACAAAAATAGCCTATTGCTATTGTAATCGCAGCCTGGTTCTGTGCTAATCCTCAAATTGCTCGCTTCGAATCAATCCTTCAAACTGCTCGATGGGCAGCTTTATGGAGGTTTCTCCGAATACATAGGCGGCTGCCTCGTAGGGGTTGTACAAGAATTGGATGCTGTCACCTTCGATGGCAAAATTTTCGGAGAGGGTGAAGGGGCTTCCCCAGAAAAAGTCTTCTATTTTCATGGGCTCTCCCGTTTTTTCTTCCATGCTTTTTAGAAAGTATTGCTGTACGATCTCCTCTGTTTTCTTCCGATCGGTCAGCAGGTCTTCATAGCGCAATTGGCGGCCACTGGCTTTGTCGAAATTGGCAATGCTGGTAAAATAGTTGGGATGTGCTGCGCCGGAAGAATAGGAGTAGGTCGGTAGGGCAATGGTCAATATTTTGCTGTTTTCATACAAGACTTCCCCTTGTACATTGAATTCGGAGCCCGTAGCGGGTGGGCCTTCTGCTTTGACCATTTCTTCAAACGCTGTTATGAATGTTTCAGCGATTTTGTCCAGTGAAACTTCTCCTGATGGATAGCGACCTTCGGGATCGGTGGAATGAAAGACGTCCCGAAAGACGAATCGGCGCAAGGAGTCCGACAGGGGTCCCGAATGCCCAACAATTTCTGGGTAAGTCAGCTGGAAGCGAGCGCAGGGGTTATCGGGCGATTGGCATTCCTTGGAAGCACGCTGGATGGTTTTCATCTCGATTTGAAGGCCACTTTTTTCAGGAGCAGCAGCAATTGCAGTAGAATCCGTTGAAGGCTCGCTTGCTTCATTCGTTTGGGGCTCTGTTCCACAGGCGGCCAGTAGGCAGGCTGCCAGAATCGGTAGTAGGGCTTGTTTGATCATATTTGCTCGTTTTAAGGAGTTGATTGTCTACGACCATCCACAGGGGAAGGAAGGGCAAATATAAACGATATTCGTTCAATCGACCGACAAATAAAACCAGCACCAAGTAGAAAGCCAGCAACCAATAAAAAACTGGTACTTGTCGATAGCTGGCTCGAATGTAGTGAATCAGATGTTTAGCATTGTACAACAGAAAAGCGGCCAAAAGCCAAGTAGCTGGATTTTTGGCCAAATGATAACCACCCAGATTGTCCCAGATCATAACGGGCTTTGTGTAGTAGGTGGCATCGGCAAAGAGGTAGAATTGCAAAAATGCTTGCACGGCAAAGGGCAGACCGATCAACGCCAAGCGTAGTGGCCAGCCTTTTATTGCGGTCCAGGCAATGAAGACGGCATAAATGGCGGCGATGTCACTTCTGCAAAACGCCAGTACCAACAGACCTGTTGTGGCAAAGATTGTCCACGAGGGAGTGCCGGGTCGTAATTTGAAGAGCCCTGCAATCAACGCAGTACCCACGATCAGCAAGCCCAGCGTATCGGGGCGCCAGCCGGTATACTGGGTGTAGATATACAGGATGGCAAAGCCGAAGTTGAACAAATAGCGGTCTCGTTCCGGACGGTGGTTCAGCAAATAAAAAAACAGCTCGAAAAGGAGAAAGCCGCAGATAAAATTAAACAACAGCACTGCATGATTAAAAGGGGCGTCTGCCATGCCCAGGCGCAAAACGGTGCGAACGGCTTTGATGCCCAGCAAAGGTAAAATGCGGTATTGATCGGGCGCTTCTCCTTCAAAGGCAAAGATTTTTTCATAAAAACGATGGTCGCGTTCATAGTCGAGGTCGCCTATGAAAAACTTATTGGTGGCATTGGCCAGGAATACCGCAAGCAACAAATGGATCAGCCATCTGTAGGTCCTCTGGGCTTTTATAGGAGTGGATTGCTTCAAAAGTTTAGGTCTTCATCGTTTGGCATCGGAAAGATAGCCGATTATTTTTTGTTCGCCAATTGAGAAATTTTGCCAAATGATGTCACATTCCGGTATTTGTAGGATTATACTTACACATAGGAAGGCTACATTCACTTCAAAGACCCCTACGCTTCCGCTGTATTGACCTATTCTGGTAAGGCTTTCCGCCAAAACTCAACAAATCGAAGTAGTATGACTTCCCCTAAAACAAAACAGCAAATTGCTCACGAATTGGGCATCAGTTTGCGAACACTCCAACGATGGATCAAGAAGGCTGGCCTCGACGTCCCGCGTGGCCTCGTCTGTCCACAAAAACAAGAAGAGATTATGACAGCCCTAGGTTACCACGTTCAAAAGAAGGAGGACAACGAATAATGGGCGGATTCTAGCCGCCGATGGTCTCAGATCAAAAGTACTAACGCACTGTTGACGTGAAATGACACGAGTTGACATGGCATTTTTCTATTTATGGGTCTAACTTGTGGAAATCGATTCGATCCGATTCTCCCGGGAAATTCTTGTGTTACCCACTTCACAACACAGACTACATCTTAGTTAACCTAATAAATCACATCTTATGTTTGGTAAAAACCGATATAACATTGTTTTACCTGTAGTGGCTATTTTAGCCTTTTCTTTCTACTTCCAATCTTGTACTCAAAAGGAAGAGGTCGCATTGCAAAAACCACAAACAGAGGAATCACTTTTTTCAAAATACCTAGAGAATATTACCCAAAGAATTACCTTAAACGACCTAGGGGAGGGGACCTACTATGCCGAAGGCAAGGAGGGAACCATCGTTCGAATCAAAGATGCCTTGGTCAATGACAAAGGAGAACGTGTTCGCGGCCAATTGGAGTTGGAATTGATCGAAATTTACACACCATCCGATATGGTTCTGGCGCGCAAACAAACCCTGGCAGACTACGACGGCGTTTCCACCCTCCTCGAATCCGGAGGAGAAATTTTCGTCAAAGTTTACCAAGACGGCCAGGAAGTAAAGCCAGACGGACAAGGCCAAATGTCTTTGTTGCTACCTACAGAAAATACAGGCGGTCCTCGTGAAAATATGGAGCTGTATTATGGCCAGGAGGTAGGAGAACAGGTAATCTGGAAACCAACCGGCCAGAAGGTGCCAGTGGTCAGTGATGGCCTGCGCTCTGATCCAAGCAGGTATTTGGTTGAAATTGGAAATATACTGGGCTGGATCAATGTAGACATCGTTTACAACGGCCAAGGTACCCTGTTGGATTGCATCGGCATCGAACACGAGTGTGACATCCCCTGTGATGTGGTCAGTGTAGCAGCTGCTGTATACATTAACTCTTTGAACAGTGCTTTCGAACTGATGGATGTGGGAGGCAATAGTTTCCAATTGTGCGACCCTGACGGTGGTGGTGCGATGCCTTTAGGAGGTTTGCAAGCAACTTTCATATTGATCTACGAATGTGCGGATGGAAGTGTCTTCACTTATTTCAACACTGTGCAACTCAACAATAATGGAGGCAGTCACATAGAAGTCGTCCCTTGTGGAAACTTCCGTCAAATGTCGTACGAGGATGTCATCTCAGCTATTCATTCATTGCTACCATAAGCATACAGCAAAGATACTTTAGCAATTAGAGAGCTAAAGGATTGGTTGCGAGCAAGGCAGTTCGTTGGTTGAAAAACCCGAACTGCCTGTTTTTTATATACCCAACTCTTTCTGAATTAAAGCAATATTTTCCTGCTGGGCTTTGCGGAGCCCGTCGGGGTAGGGGTATTGCTCCAGCCACTTCTCCAAATCAAAGCGGCCCCTTTGTCGGACGCTCTCAATCAATTCCGTCAAGTAGTCCTCCGATGCTTGTATCCGATGCAGCACTTCCAGGCGATCGGCAGTGGCGTCACCATGTCCCGGAATCATCATTTGAAGCTCGAAATGGTCAAGGATGTACCGGGCTTTTTGCATACTTTCAAAATAAGCAGCCGTCGAGTGATACACAAATGGAAATTCGACATTGCTCAAATAATCTCCTGCTACCCAGATGCCATAAGGTTCGATCAGACAAAACAGTCCCTCGGGTGTATGTCTGCCAGCACAGTAGAAACGAAGTTTCGCTTCTCCCAGCACAACTTCCTGCCCCTCTGAATCAATGACAATGTCTCCCTTTGGATACTCGATGGGATAAGATCGCGAAATGTAGTTTTCAGCATCAAATGCCTGGATCAGTTGCAACTGCTTCTCTTTTTCAGGATTGTTCTCAAAAGCCTCAGAAACAATCACCTGCGCATCCGGAAAAGCCCGCCACCCAATGATGTGGTCGTAGTCTGCATGCGTAAACAACAGGTACAAAGGCTTTCCATCCCGAAGTGCTGCCACCTGGCGCTGAATAAAGGCCACCTCTATCGGCAACCAATTGGGGTCGACCAACAACAAAAATTCGCACCCTACGATCAAACTACTCGTCGTCCTGTAAAGCGCACTTTCGAAAATGATCAATTCCGCACTTTGGTGCTGAATATGCATATTGCTTTGATTTATGCTTCGCCAGCTTTACTCTCCAATCTTCAAAAACTTCCACTTTGTATTTCGTCGATTGGCTTCGTCCAACAACAAAAAGTACATACCGCTCGGAAGCTCACGGACATCCAGCTCGAATCGGTTCATGCCCTTGCGCAACGAAAGGCTCCTTTCCAAAATGGGAATGCCCAGGCCGTTGTAAGCAGTCAGTACAGTCGATCGATCGTCCAGACTTTCGATGATTAAGTACAACTCATCGCTCGTTGGTACGGGGTAGAGGTGCCGAATGGCCAAGGGGTGCTTGGCACTCAGTGCTTGATTGGCAGTACCAGCGCGACCCACCAGGCTGGCCAGTGGGAAAACTGTAACGGCCGCCTCATCGTCTTCGTCCGCAATGCCATTTACATCATTGCCTGGTGTAGAATCTACGTCTTCTGGACTGGCAGTGAGTACCTGTGCAAAGAGCGTACGGGGGCCATCTGCCTGCAGTGCAAACAAGCTTAGATTGAGTCGGGCGCTTTGGCCAGCTTCCAGGGTGCCAACGTTCCAACGGCGCAGCCAGCCATCGTAGTGGCCGACAGTCGTTGAATCTAAAACATAGACGAAATTATCCGGAAAAGGAACGTCCACAACCACGTTCTGCGCCGCCACATCCCCTTGGTTGCGAAGGTTGAAAATATAATCGATGTAGCCGTATTGCGCAAAGTTGGGGTCTCCGGAAGAGGCCGTCAACTCTAGGTCTATCTGATTGTTGACGCTTGGGATTGTATCGCCCTCTAGTTTGACCATCCAAAACTGAGACTGTGCATTGTCATCGAACAGATTGGGGTCGGTAGAGCTGTTGATGCCCGAAAGAATCCAACCACCGTCGGGTGTAGGCCGAATGCTGCGCCCTCGGCTGGTAGCATCGTCCCCGATTTTTTTGTCCCAAATGATGCGTCCGTCCTCTCTGATGGACAACGCCCATAAGCCCGTAGCAGTGGCAGGTAAAGAGTAGTTGTGCAAGCCAACGTCTCCACCAAAGCCATCAGAGGAACCGACGAGCAAGTAGCCACCATCAGCGTCGCATCCAATGCTGCTGGGCTGCTGATCCTCCGGCCCGCCAAAGTGCCAGTCGTTCTGAATCCGGCCCCGGTCGTCTAATTTTATGATGCCCATATCTTTTTTGCCATTGCTGACAATGTCGAAGCGTTGGTTGTTGGCATTGACGGTCGTTGCAAGTGCGTAGCCACCATCGGGGCATTGGCAAATGTCGACAATCTCCACATTGTCATTCGCACTGTTCAATCTCCAAGTTGCCCGTCCGTCGGCCTCAAATTTTTGGACGTTGAAGCCAAAGGGGCGATTGGCATCGGCTGAAACGCCAACGTAGCCGCCATCAGCAGCAGTCGTAAAGGCCAAAAAATCACCCTCTTGGAATAAAGTTCGTATGGAAATAGGAGTGAGGTTTTGTCCGCTGAACTTTGCCACTCGGGCTTTTTGCGTTCCTCCCTCTATTATACTGTAGGCCAAAAGGACATCACCGGAAGCATCCAAGGCGACATCCACAAAGGTCTCTTCGCCGCTTGAGTTTGTAGCTAGAATTACCTGATCGACCAAGTCGCCGGCTTCATCGATTTGAAGAAGAACGAGGTTGTCGTCTCCATTATTTACACCGAAATCGCCATCGTCAGAGGTGGTTTTTCCGACGATGAGGAAGCTGTCGTCTTGCAATCTTAGAATGGCCAAGGCGGCATCGAAATCGGACCCTCCCAATAGTCTGTGCCACTCGACCAAGCCATTGGCATCGGATTTTACGACGAGCAGGTCAAAGGAGGAGGCATTCGAAGCGCCTTCAAAGCCAACGCCTATGTAGCCACCATCCGATGTGGGGCAAGCATCGACCGCCTCGGTAAAGCTTCTGGAAGCATTGCTGAAATCAAACTGCCACTGAAGGTTGGGCGGTGTTTCCTTTGGATAGATGGTGATCTGTGCCTCGTCGTCTTCCATCGGGTTGCCGTTGGTGCCATTGCCGGGTGTTGCATTTGGGTCCCGGGTATCGGCTCCGACAACTTGGGTGTAATATGCGATGGGTCCTGCGTTGTTCAAGGTGTTGAGTGTAACCGTAAGGAGGGCCGACTGTCCGGCTGGAAGCTCGGGAATGGTCCAAATGCCATTGTTGAAAAGGCCCTCGTTTGTTTGTGAATTTTGTAGGCTCGTTCCGTTGGGCAAAGAAGCATCCACTTGAATATTGGTCGCAGTTTCCGGTCCGTTGTTGAAAAGGAAAAGGTCGAAACTTTGGTTTTCGTTGGGATAAAAAGAACTGGTGTTGGCATCTATATTCAAGCTGAGATCGGCTTCATCTGCCAGGACAATGCCTCTGGGAACAATGGTTGCTACCGCTTCGTCGTCTTCTCGGGCGCTTTGTCCATCTCCATTGCCAGGAGTAGAGTCGAAGTCTTCTTCATTCATTTCCAGTAGTTCGGCAAAGATGTTTACTGGAACGTTGATGTCGAGGACAAATAAATTTAGGCTTAGAGTAGCACTTTCGCCCGGAGCCAGTTCGTCGATGGTCCATTCTTCAAGCCAAACGTCGTAATGACCCTTGGATTGCGAATGGCTGTTGTAGGCCAGAAGGCCGTCTGGGATGGGAACCTTCACTTTGAGGCCGCTGGCGCTTGTTCCACCTGTATTTTCTATGCGGGCTGTGAATTGAATGAAGGTAAATTTTTCGTAAGTGATGTCGGAGGGTGTAAAGCTCAGTTCGATATCTGCCAGGGCGGGGGCTGGGGGTGTTCCCAGCTTGAAGACAAAGGCGCCCGCCAGTTGGTCTTGTAATTGATCGGACAGGTCACCATCGTTGGAGCGGGCCTCTCCGGCCACTACAATGCCATCGTCATCTGTGAACACGGCAGCGTTTCCTTCATCGAAGGTGCTGCCTCCGACTCGTTTTTCCCAAATGATTTGTCCATTGACATCGCACTGCACCACCCAGAAGTTCGAGTTGCGAGCGTTGTTGTTACGCACTGTGACATCTCCATCCAGGGAGCCGGCGTAGCCCGTTAGGACAAACCGACCATCTGGCTGCACAAGGATGTCTCGCAACGCTTCTGCGTCAGACCCACCCAAGTGGCGAAACCAAAGTAAATCACCCGCTGGGCTGATCTTCAGCGTCGCAAAATCAATGAGCCCATTTCCAATATAAACCGGCCTAGTTTTATTGATGATGCCACCCAACAGGAAGCCATCCTGCACCTTTTCGATGTCCTGAACAAAAAGTGGAAGGTCCAATTCGTATTCCCTTGACCATACAACACTTCCGTCGGCATTCAACAATTCTGCAAAACTTTTGAATTGCTGATCTGCATTGTTGCCACTGACCAAAATTTGGTCGTTCTCATTAATGGCTAGTCCACTCAAGCTGAAAGGCGAAAGGTATTCTTTGACAAGCTCCGGAACAAGATTGTCCGCCCGGAATTTATACAATTGATACACCAAAGGTACTGTTGCTAAGGTTCTGTAAAATGTCAGCATATAAACATTCCCCTGACCATCCATGCGCCAATCTACCACCTGATTGTCCGGACCGGGTAACGCATAGTGAAAGGATTCCAGTATGGTTTTGCTTTTATCGATTTTGAATACGACAATATCCGCTACTTCCTGGAGACCATTGTTCAAAAAGCCAGGCGATTGGGTGGTGGCAGCCAGTAGCAACTCGTCGTTGGGCAAAGCCAGAATGCGTCCGGAGAATTCGTCTTCTATGCCACCAAAAAGTTGGCTGGAAAGTACTTCGCCATCTGCATCAACCTCCAAGAGCAGTACATCCTGATTGCTATTGGGCGAACCATCGACCGAGGAACCAAGGCATAGGAAGGTGCCATCCTCTCGGGCAATGATTTTATGTAGATTGACAGAGTTGCCATCGATGCCAAAGCGGGTCTTCCAGGCAAAGCCCGGAGGATCGACTTTGGGAGTGATGATGACCTTGGCTTCGTCGTCTTCGATGCCTGTCTCGCCATTGCCGCTTGTTGCATCGGGATCGTCGCTGTTGCTTTCTGCAATCTCCGCGAAATACTCGATGGGTACATCGACGTTGCCGACGGTGACCTGCCACTCCAGCTCGATGGTATCGCCGACTGCTACCGTACCGACCTCCCATATTCCATTGCTGAAGGTCCCCTGATCTGGGCTACTGCTGTCAATGGTCAGTGCGCTTGGTGGTGTGGCATCAATTCGGACGCCTTCGGCTGCCTCCGGACCTTTGTTGTACACTCGGAGGGCATAGCGGTGTTGATCGCCGGCATTGTAGGAAGAAGTGAAGGCGCGCATCTCTATTTCGAGATCGGCCATTGGTAGGACTGGATCGCCCAGTTTGACCAGCCACAATCCGGAGAGCGGATCATTGTCCTCAACATCATTGTCGACAGAGCGCGTAATGCCAATGAAGGACAAGTCGCCATCGCTGCTTTCGGCCAGGTCGTAGGCCACATCGAAATTGCTGCCACCGAAATGCTGCTCCCAAACAATTTCCAGTGATGCATTGACTTTTACCAACCAGATGTCTTCCCGATTGCCGCCATAATTATCTCTGACATCGCCATCGGAGGAGAAGCTCCGGCCCGTCAATACATAATGTCCATCGGTTGTTGCAAGGAGGGCTTCAGGGAACTCATCTCTTGATCCTCCGAATTCGCGATTCGAAAGCAATTGGCCATCTGCACTGATTTTGAGTACGGAAAAATCCAATTGTGGCGAATTCCGAACTGGATCGGGAGGAATCGGCAACTGGAGCTTGGAGGCTGCAATGAGTAGCTCACCCGAAGGCATCTCTGCAGCATCGTAGGCGGTAAAAAAGCCATCCAAAGCACTATCTATTTCCCATTGTAGCGACAGATCACTGTTGAGCCGGGCAATCCAAGGGAAGAAGCCACTGCTGGTCGAGCGGCTGCCAGTTAGCAGGATGTCGTCGGAGGAAATGGCAACGACGCCTTCCGTCTGTCCGCTGATGAGTGCATCGGAGACGAACACACCATCTGAGGTATATTTGCTGATGCGACTGCTGTTGGTGGCCCGGTCTTCGGCTACGACAACAAACTGACCATTCGACAAAACATCGAAGCCTAGTAGGCGCTGTCGGGCAAGTAATTCTCTTTCCCACAGTACATCGCCTTGGGGGGTCACCTTCCAAAAGGTGGCATTGGGAATGTTGATATTGGGGTTGCCGTCTGTGGTATTTTTGTTGATTCCGACCAGGAAATTACCATCAGGTAGACTGGCCAGGTCTACTGGAATGTCTCCATTTTCGGTTGTACCATAGACGCGCTTCCAAAGCGTTTGGCCATTTTTATCGGTGCGGATGAGTAAGAAATTGCTCTTTTCGCCATTGACACCATTGTTGGGTGTTAGCAATCCGAGGGCCAGGAAGCCACCATCGCTCAGGGCTTGAACGGCTTGTCCAAAGCTAACATCCGGGCTGCCAAAATCCGTCAACTGCCAGGCGATCGCAGGAGCTTCTGTTTTGGGTGTCAGCCGGGCGAGGGCTTCATCGTCTTCGGTATTGGTTCGGCCATTGCCGGCGGTGGCATCGGGGTCCTGGCTGTCAGCCTGTTGTACCTCCGCGAAATATTCGATGGGGGCCTGGGTATTTTGCACTTCACATGGAACCAACAGGTCCAGGGTTTCGCCCGCTGCTATGCGGTCGATGGTCCAAATGCCACCATTGAAAGTTCCACGTTCTGCTTGTGGCGCCAAGATGTTCAAAGCAGAAGGAGCCATAGCGTTTATTTGGACATTCTGCGCTGCATCCGGTCCTTCGTTGGTCAGTTGGAATAGGAAATAGGCTTGATCGCTGGGGTAGTAGGAAGTTGCACTGGCACGGACGGCTAATTCTAAGTCAGCAGTTGTGTTTTGACTGCCCGGAGGCTGCAGGGTCAGTAGGGCCTCATCGTCTTCATTGGGTGTTGGAGGCGTACCATTTCCAGGTGTGGAATCTGGGTCGGGATCATCGGCGGCTGTCAACTCACTGAATAGTTGTATGGGGGTATTTTCCTGTAACACAAAGAGTGTTAGGGTGAGCTGAGCCGACGCACCAGCGGCCAGTTGACCGATCCGCCATTCATTGAAAAACAGATTGTAGTTTCCGGCCGTTTCGCTTTGGCTGGTGTAGGCCAATTGACCGGCGGGGATGGGGACATGGACCGTGAGGTTGTTGGCATCCGCAGGGCCTTTATTTTCAATGGTGGCAATCACCTCTACAAAGCCATAGAGACTGAGCGTCGTAGGATTGGCGGACAATCGGAGTTCCACATCTGCCATTTGCGCTTGTAAAGTGTTGGAAAATGACAGTAAGGTCAATACGATGAAAAGGAAGGCCCATTTTAGGCAAAGGTATTTCTGGTTCATAGCTTTTGGACGTTTGTTTAATTACTGCTGACTAAAACGATAGGTGAGTACATCAGAATTTGGGATAACAAATATAACTTAAGTTGTGATGAATGAAAGATTTTTGAGTGAATTTTTACCTGCCAATCAGTCAGTTTAAAGAGGGTAGATGCCATATGTTATTGGTAGCCAAACCCAGCTTCAGCCCGCTTGGACATTGAGCCAGGTATAAAATAAACCCTGTCGTATGCTGTAATTATCAGTTCTTATTTGACCAGCAACAGCTTTCTACTTTGTCTTTCGGAACCCACCTGTAGGAGTACGAAGTACATACCAGGTGGATAAGCTTCCAACTGCAACTGATCGAAAACTTCCCCCTGGGACTGCCCCCCGATCTGATGTAACCTTTGCCCGATCGGACTCCAGAGTGTCAGTAGATAATCGGAGGGTGCTGCCAGCTGAATATCCGCAAAAGCAGCAGCAGTCGTTGGATTTGGGTAAATCTTAAAATGTCGGATGAGACTGTTTTTTGATAGGACGGGTTCTCGGGTACGGACCAATTGATCAGTCAGGGTGCTGACAACCGTATTGGTGAGTATCGGAGGATTGAAGTCGAAGTAAATGGCAGCACTGTTTTCGATGAGCGTTCCGGGAGCCAAGCCATCAAAGGGTTCGATGGTGTATTTAACAAAACCGTGGCTGGCCACTTCATTGACGTTGCTGTCGGGTAGTTGGATGTTGTCGAATGTAAAAATCAGGAGGCCGCCATCGTTGATCTCTGCTCGGTAGGGATGGCTGGCTGCCAGCGGCTTGAAGGTGGTCCAATCCAAGTCGGCATCCAACTGATCTTCCAGGCGAACGGTAAAGGCCGTATCGTTGCCGGTATTTTGAAAGCGAATGGTGTATTCCAGGGTTTCGTCAAAAAGGGTCGGATTACCGAGGGCTGGTCGACTGGGCGAGACCAGTTTGTCATTTGGATCATAGGCGCACAGCAGGCGTACGCTGACATCGACGCTATCGGTGGGGGTGTAAAGGCCATTCATCTGGGTGTAAACACGGCTGCCCATTTCGATTTTTTCGCTGAAGGCATCTACGCCGGGGATCACGAGGTCCAGCCGGATCACTTCTGACTGTGTTGGCGGCAGGGCGTTGGATTTCCAATAGTAAAATTGGCCATCGATGGAATCGGGTAGGGGATTCGATGTTACAAAGGTGAGCAGGGTATCGATTTCCAGACAGGCCAAGACATCCTCTTTTTGGGTACCCTCGTTGGTGTACTCCAACCAGGCCGGTGCCACTCTGTTACAGCGAGCAAAAGGGATGCTCAAATTGGTGGTCACCTTGCTTTTGGTGATCTTGGGCTTCAAACCGAAGGCAATATAGGTCGTATCTTGTTGGTCGATTGTTAGGTTGTAAACAGAGTCGGTTGTCAAACTCCAACAGCTGTCTTGTATCAAAGACAGTTCGTAGTCTCCGGCGGATAGGGCATAGTTGTGCTTGCCATTTTGGTCGCTCCATAAGCTCAATTGCTCCGGCGAAATCACCAATGATTGATTTTTGATGCCCGATTCCAGCGAATCCATCTGTCCATTTTCATTTTCATCCAAGTAAGTGCAAGCAATCAGTCTTGCTCTACCCATAAAGTTTTCCGACCAAAAAATACTGTTGCCAAAGGACCCTGTCGAACCAGACAAGATATCGGTATAACCATCGCCGTTGAGGTCTGCAGCCATTTTGAGCCGGCCGCTGGCGAAGATGTAGTCCAGCTTGCGATCCACATAGGTTGGTCCCGGGCCGATGTTTTCCAGCCAGGTGGAAAAGCCCGATTGAATATCGATGTCGCCGTCTAGATCAAAATCAGCTGCAATGACACGATTGGTACCACCATTTGTAAAGATTTCTTTTAATTGAAAGTTACCCTGTCCATCGGTATTTTCAAACAGCATCAATCTTTCACTCCGTCCAAAACCGGCTGTGGTAATCACATCGATGTCCGAATCATTGTCGACATCTACCAGATCGTAGGAGTGGGCGGAAATAAAGTCTCTGTAGGCCATGGATTGCATTGCACCGTAGCTTCCTTGCCCATTTAGATTGGGCAGCCAGCTGATGGAGCGTTCAAAGACGCTTGCTCGCCAGACAATATCCGGGAGGCCGTCCGTATTCAAGTCGGCAATTTTCAACTCTATGGTACCACTGTGGTTGTAGTTGACAAGGGAAGCATTGGCCTCGAAGCGACCTTTCCCATCTACATTTTCCAACCATCTTATCTCCCTTTTACTGCCATCGGCCAGCAAGATATCCTCATCCCCATCCCTGTCAATATCTGTTGGAATGGCATCTCTGATCAGCGTTCTCCCGTCTGCCAGGACGATGTTGGGACTGCCAAACTGGCCTTTGCCATCGAGGTTGGGGTACCAGGCAATGGTAGAATCAATTTCAGAAGCAACGAGCAAATCCAAATCTCCATCCTTATCAAAATCAGCGGTTTCCACGACGATGGGTCCGTCGGTATCCCTTGTGATGGTTTTTTGAACGCCGAATTGACCTTTGCCATCGAGGTTTTCATACCAAGCAATCCGGTCGTCCAACTCGGAGGCAGAAAAAAGGTCGAGGTCACCGTCTTTGTCGATGTCCGCTACATGGAAATCGATGAGGCCATAAATGGGATGGTTGATTTCCTCTGGTGAGGCAAATAATTCGCTGCCACCCACTGCTTTGCCCCATTGGTAGCTGCCCGGATTGGACTGTCCAATCAGCAAATCGCTTTGCCCATCCCCACTAAAATCTGCTAGCACAAAGTGCTCGATGTCGCTAAATTTCTGCCCCGAATAGAGAACTTGAGAGGCTTGCCAACCCTGCTCGCCATTTTCCAGCCAACGGACTTCTTCCTGGCTGATATTCTGACTGCTGTTATTGGTAAAACTGGAAAAAATCAGGTCGGGCCGCTGGTCATTGTTGATGTCCTGTAGGGCCATTGCCCGAATGCCGAGGAATACTTCTTCTGATAATTCAATTGGTGTAAAGCCCAGTTGATTGCCATCGTTTCTGAGAAGAATGATTTGATCATCTAATCCTTCCTCACTGTGAACAACATCCAAATCGCCATCCAAATCCACATCGGCCATATGGATATGAAATACAGACCGAATGGTATCCCTTATTTTTTGTTCGGCTGAGAAATTACCCTGTCCATCGCTGTTTTCAAACCAATAGATTTCTTGCCCTACATTGGACATTAAAACGATGTCCATATCTTGGTCACCATCCATATCTGCCAATCGGCCATCTCGGTAAAAAGTACGGCCACTTAAGTCAACAGTATCGGCTTGGCCACTGAAGATGCCATTTTCACCTTTGTAGATCAGCAGGGAAGTATCGATCAGGGCTGTAATATCGATGTGGCCGTCTCCATCCATGTCGGCACAATCAAAAAACCAAAGGGTCTGCGAGGTGGTAAACAAAGGCTGTCGCTGGCTGAAGTTACCCTTTCCGTCTAGGTTATCATATAAAAAGAAGCGGTTGCCGATGTTTTCGCGAACCAGCAAGTCGATGTCGCCATCCTGATCCAAATCGACCGGGTCGAAGGCATAGATGTCTACCAGCTCGGAGGTGATTCTCTTTTCGGGTGAAAACTGCCCTTGACCATCGATGTTTTCGTGCCAAACGATTTTACCGAAGTCGTGTTGAGACAGGATGTCCAAATCCGAATCGCCGTCTAGGTCGACGGCATAAGCTTCCTTGGGCCGGGTCAGGTTTGTGACGAACTCAGGTTGGCTGAATTGAGCAGAAGCGGCTACACTGAAGAGCAGCCAGAACAGGCAGTTGATATATTTCATAGCTTAGATTTACATCTTCCACTACAAAAATACAATAATAATATCTCAAAATCAGCTGATGCGATTCACTTGTGCAGACGGTATGGGGGATTCGGTTCTTTGACCAATAGGGGATTCCATCCACAAGCCCTGCTGCCGGACCAAGAGATAACTTTCAGCATATTCGCAGCGGCCCATTAGGCCATTGAAGCGATTGAGCTGACAAAAGTCGTATTCTTCCAGCGACTTATAGTGCTTGCCATTATAGTTGTACTGACGTATGGCCTCCAGCTTGTCTTCCATGTAGGGGGTGATGTCGACATACGTATTGGCCGTAAAGCTGGCAAAGGCGGTGGTCTTCAATTCATTGGGTGGAAATACGTAGAGGCTGGACGACCAGGAACGGGAGGAAGCCAAGACGGCCTTGGCTGCGACAACGTGGTCGTTGTGGCTATCGCCCTGCCAATGAGAAAAGACGGCGTCTGCTCGAAGCGATCGAACCAACTGATCCAAATGAGCAACCAATTCGTGTGACTTGATGTCTGCTACGTGGTCAAAGCGCCCTTGCTCATACCATTGCAACTCATAGCCTAGAATGTTGGCTGCTCTTTCTGCAGCTTGTACGCGCCACTGTCTGGCTTCCCGGGTTTTTTCGGAAATGGTTAGGTTCAAAACAGTGACTTTGCTGCCACTTTCTGCCAACATTTTTATGGTCCCCCCTGCGGCCAACTCTGCATCATCCGGGTGTGCAACGACAAATAAGACATTGTTCATGTTTTTCGTTTTTGGTTAGCTAACCGCAAATTGAATCAGCTAAATGAATAAGAAGTGTGCAACGATTGAGGCACTGTCTGCTTTGATGTCAGTAAGTGGGACGGGTAGGATGTTTTACTAAATATACCTTTTTTCTGATACTGAATTATCTACAAATTTTTTACTTTCCAATTTAGATGTGTCGTTTATCTTAAGTAAAGTATTGAAAATCAGTAATTTGGTGAATTTATTTTCAAGATTTCCAAAAGAAAAAGAAAGCCAGAGAATAGGCGGAAAGCCGATCCCTGGAATTGTTCTTCAATATTGCTAATAAGCATTGGCCATATAGGCACTTCTCCTGTCAAAAGTATCTTTAAGGTTCTGTGGGATATTGTATGGCCGGCCGTATGGGCTACGACCGACCTGGAGCTTCGGGGAAAATGGGCGATTAAGAGATATGCTTGTTCTAGTTTTCATAGTTGTCAGTAATGGGATGATCCTTACTTGTGTACCAAAAGTAGTGGCTTATGAGGGCTGAGAACTTGGATATTTTGACCAAAAACATGGATTTTTTGTGCATAACAGTGTTTTTGTGGCTCGAAAAGGATGACATCCTGCTGCAGCCATGCAACGACCACCGAGAAGAATATGGCCATTGCCCAGGCTTTTGTATTTTATTTAGAAGTTAAAATGGGCTGCCCAACTGTTAAAATCTTGCGAGGAGCCAACCATTGGGAGAATGGCAGAAGTCTATCGGAATAAAAACTATTGACAATGAAAAGATCTATCTACTACTGTTTATTACTTGCATTTTGCAGTGTTTATCAATTGAACGCCCAGATGTCTTTGGGGGTCAAGGGAGGCTACACCAAAGCTTGGGAAGATTATGGTGATGTGGAATTGCCGGAAGATGCCGAAATACATGTCGAAGGCTTTAATGTTTCCTTGACAGCCTTTTGGAAGTTCAATCGCTACCTCAGTGTGGGGGTAGAGCCTGGTTTTGTACAGCGTGGAGCCGCTTGTGTCCCTGGTTGGATGCCGATTTTTGAGGGAGACACCAAGTTTTTTCTCAACTATGTGGAAATGCCTCTGATGGCGATGGGCCATCTGCCCCTATTTGGCGACCGCCTGGAGCTATTTGCCAAGGGAGGCTATGGTTTGTCTTATTTGGCATCGGCCACGAGGGAGGAAACCATTTTCAATGGAGAAAATCCGCAAGTGACGCGGACGAAGATGGAATTGGGTGGTGAAAACAGCATTCTGAACCGATGGGATCAAGGGATTTACACGGGCTTGGGAGTAGCCTGCAAAATCGGGCCGGGCCAAGTGACTTTGGAGGGCAACTATTTCCATGGCCTAAAGGATGCCGACAAGACAAATACCTCCGAAAATCGGAGCATCAGTTGGAACATCGGATATAGAATCAATTTGTAAACAGTATTCCATGAAAAGAAGACTGTTCCACATCATCTGCCTACTGTTGTGTAGCCAACTCAGTTTTGGACAACACCAGTTTTACTCCGGACACATAGAGCTGACTTACGTCCTAGGGTTGGATGTCAGCGTGACGCTCGAACTCTGTGCTGCTATGGGAACCGACCTGTCGCAAGTGTCGCTTTGCTTTGGTGATGGTAGCTGCCACCAGCCCCGGCTGATCGAACAAGAGGACTTTCCGACCCTTGGCATTCAAAAGCTCAAGTATACCATCGATCATTCGTATCCGAGTTTGGCCCGCTATGTCATTTCCTTTGAGGCATGTTGTTGGAACGATGGGAAGAATACCGAGGCTTTGGCCAATTCTAAGTTTTTCATCTATCACGAATTTACGCTGTACAATCCACAGTTCCTGACCAACCTCAGCCCTACTCTGGAATCGGACTTTGATGTTTTTGTTGTAGCGCCGTCCATTCCACTGTCCATTGTACCACTCATTACCGATGTGGATGCGGATAGTTTTCAATTAAGCCTGGTTTCGCCGGAAGGGGACAGCTTGGTCAACAATGCCTATGTGTTTCCCGATGAGGCAGACAGGGTAGATGGCAACGATTTTCTGATCGATGGGCAAAACAGCGTGCAATGGGATGCGCCTGAAGAAGAAGGGGTCTATCACTTTGCTTATAAGCTAAAAGAATATCGCCAGGACGATGAGCTATCTACCAATTATGGCATTTCTACCATCATTGTTCAAGATTCGGAATCTACGGCTGTCAACGAAACTAATCCAGCAGAAATGGCGCTGCTTTATCCCAATCCAACAAGAGGCGACCTGAACATTAGTGGGGAGGGACCTACAGAAATTTTTGTCTACAACCTGCATGGTTGCCTTTTGTTGCACCAGGATGGCGTCCAAGGAGACTTATCTATGCTGCCCAATGGCATTTATTTTGTTCGCGTTTTGCAAAACGGTAAGACCTATACCGGAAAGGTGATCAAAGTTTAAAAACTACTCAGATTCAGCCGTATATGAGCTTTTCCGCTTTGATGGGGGAAAGCTCATTTTATATTTTATTGTCAGTTCTTCCCAGATTGTCGTCCAACTGCAAGATTCTGTTTTCTTAAATTTCGAGAGAATTGTTAAGTTTGGTGTGTAATTAATGAACATAATGTACATGCAACCTAACCTAAAAAGCCTATTGTTACTGGCATTACTCTCTTGGCAAACAAGCTTACTTGCTCAGATATCCGTCGCCGGTCAGATTACAGAGGACAATAACCAAGCAGTCATTGGTGCAACCGTTCTGGAAAAAGGTACTTCCAATGGCGTTGTCACAGACCTCGAAGGCCGCTTTCAAATTACTGTTTCCGATACTGCGACTCTGGTCATCCAATCGCTGGGCTTGCAAACAGTCGAGGAAAAGGTGGCTGGAAGAAGTACGATCAACCTACAGATGGTGGCTGATGCCCAAGCCTTGGATCAGGTGGTCGTCACGGCTTTTGGGATCGAAAAGAGCAAAAAAGCTGCTGGTTTTTCTTTTTCTGAAGTCGGAGGAGAGGAGCTGACGGAGGCCAGGGAGGTCAATGTGGCTGCCCAACTGGTGGGCAAAGTCGCTGGCTTGGACATTACCAAACCGACGACCGGCCCTGCGGGTGCTACCCGAATCACCATCCGAGGGCTTTCCCAACTCAGTGGAGACAACCGCCCGCTGATCGTCATAGATGGCGTGCCGGTCGACAATTCCAACCTAAATACAGCCGGACTCTACGGGGGGCGAGATTCAGGGGACGGCCTGTCCAGCCTCAGCCCAGACGATATTGAGAGCATCACAGTCTTGAAAGGACCTTCTGCATCTGCACTCTTCGGCTCGCGGGCTGGTAATGGGGTCTTGGTCATCAAAACAAAGAAAGGCACCAAGCGAAAGGGCATCGGAATAGAATTTACCAGCAATTACGTCCTAGAACAGGTCAATGTGCTGCCCAATTTCCAGGAGGAATACGGCCAGGGAGCCAATGGAGAGGCGCCGACCACTACCGAGGAAGCCTTCAACAATTGGCGAAGCTGGGGCGCACGCCTAGAGGGGCAAGCTGTTCCGATTTTTACGGGCGATGTATTGCCCTACACGGCTGTCGGACAAGACGATTTGAGGGACTTCTACAACACGGGAAGTACCTTTACCAATACTTTGGCGCTCATCGGCGGCACCGATGTCTTCAACGCGCGCCTGTCGCTTTCAAACCTAGACCACAGCAGCATTGTACCGGAATCGGGCTATGACAAATACACTGTTAACTTTGTGGCGAGTGCGGACATCAGTAAAAAGCTTTCCATCGAAGGCAAGGCCAACTACATCGAAGAACGTTCGAACAGCCGCCCCAACCTCAGCGATTTTCCCAGCAATCCTGCCAAATATTTTACCATCGGTCCAGCCAACGTGCCGCATCGATTCCTGGCCAAAACGCGGGACGAGCTGAACAATCCCGTTTATTGGTCCAATAATCCCTTTACGCTCAGTCCCTACTGGGGGCCGCTCGAAAACATCAATGAGGATGAAAAGACCCGCTTCATTGGTTATTTCAAGGCCAAGTATCAAATCTTTGATTGGCTTTCCGTGCAGGCAAGGGCGGCAACGGACAACACCTTGCAGGAATTTTTGGACGTGGAGATCGATGGGACCCAGCATCGGGTGGAAGGGGCCATCTGGCAAGATATTTACGACATCAAAGAGCGCAATTACGACCTCATAGTTCAAGCCAATCGCTCTTTCAACGAAGATTTCTCTCTCGACCTGACTTTGGGCGCTACTCGGAACGATCGGAGTTTCAACCAGTTTCGGGTATCTGGTACGGGCTTTATCAATCCAGGCTTCATCTCGCAGGAAAATTTGCGAAATCGAAATCCGGGTACCAAGTCTTTCAATAGCTGGCGCATCAATGCGCTCTATGCCAACGCCTTGCTGTCGGCTTACAACTATTTGTACTTAGACCTATCTGCTCGACGCGATTACTTTTCTGTGTTGACCAACCCTCGCAATCCGGATGGTTCCGAGAACGCCATCACCTACGGCTCTGCTGCTTTGAGCTTTGTTTTCTCAGATGCTCTGACCATGCCTTCGTGGATGAGCTTTGGCAAATTGCGCTTGGGGTATGGAACCTCTGGCTTTGGTCAAATTGAGGCTTATTCACAGATTCCGAACTACAATGTCGATCCAAATCAAAAGGAACTGCCTTCCGGAGCCGTTACCCTGGCCAATATCAATGGCGACAACTATGTCAATCCCTTGCTCAAGCCCTCACTGACTACTTCCTACGAAGTTGGGGTGGATTTGCGATTGCTGAAAAACCGGGTGGGCCTCGATCTGACCTACTATTCTCAGACGACCGATAAACACATTTTCAGGAGCCCGCTGGCCAGCTCTACGGGTTACAATATTTATGAAATCAATGCCGGAGAGGTGCGCAACCGAGGGATCGAAGCATTGTTGACTTTTACCCCTTTGCGGCGTAAGCATTGGGACTGGACCGTGAGTGCCAATATCACCAGAAATAGGAATGAGGTGGTGAGCTTAGCCGATGGCGTAAACCAACTCAACAGTGCGACCGACCGTCTCTTTACGGCCAATATCATTTCTAAAGCCGGGGGCCAAATCGGAGATATTTGGGGGACGGTTCACGAGCGCGATGCCCAGGGACAAATAGTGATTGGAGCGGATGGCTTGCCAGTGATTTCGGATGAACGCCAGGTACTTGGCAATTACAATCCCGATTGGTTTGGAGGTTTTACCAGCACTTTTACATACAAGACTTTTTCCTTTTCCTTCCTGATTGACACCAAGCAAGGAGGGGAATTGTTGTCGACAACCAGTGGCCTGGGCTACCTATTTGGTCGCCACATCAACTCAGTGGCTGGCAGAGAAAATGCCAATTTTATGTTGGTGGCCGATGGGGTGAATGTAGACGGTTCTGCGAATGCTGTTCCGGCGAGGGTCGACGATTACTACGGCCGCATTTCTGCCATTGCGGAGAACAATATTTTCGATGCCTCCTATGTCAAGCTGCGACAAGTATCTTTGTCTTACAGCCTACCAGCCACCCTCATGGATCGCCTACCCATCCAAAGTCTGACCATTTCCATTGTCGGTCGCAACCTATTTTTCTTTCAGAACGGCCTGAGCGACATTGGATTGGACCCAGAGGCTTTGTATACGGCAACCAATGCAGACGCTGGCTTTGAGTATGCTTCTTTACCTGGCACCCGCACCTTTGGATTCAATTTGGCCTTGAAACTCTAACGAACATGAAGAACACATCGCTTTATACGACTTTGATTGGCCTAGTGGCAGCCTTTTGCCTGCTTCCGGCCTGTACCAATGATTTTGAGGAAATCAATACCAATCCGATTCAGCCGGACAATGTTTCGCCGACGCTGCAGTTTTCCTATGTCCTTAATCGAGGGGCTAGTGCGCGCTACGATCAATGGCGTGGCAATTTGATTTACTGCTCGGAATGGGCGCAGCAATTATCGGGCGAATGGGAAGTGGACCGCTACATTACAGGCAACGAAGATTGGTTGAGCGCTTGGTGGAACGATTCCTATCTGCGCATCGGGAAGGACCTGGGAGACATCTTATCCAAGACGGAGGCCGGCAGTAATCTTCACAGTATGGCGACCATCTTCAAAGTGTTTTTCTTCCAGCGACTCACCGATATGTATGGCGATATTCCGTACGCAGAAGCCTTTCAAGGGGCTGTTATCGCCCAACCGGTTTTTGATACCCAGGAATCGATCTACCGATCTTTTATTGCCGATCTAAAAAGTGCTGTCGATGCACTCAGTGCAGAGAAGACAGGGGTAGGCGATGCCGATATTTTATACCAGGGCGATATTGACAAGTGGAAAAAATTTGGCAATTCTGTTTTGCTACGGGTTGGAATGCGCCTATCTGAAGTCGATCCTGAATTGGCAGCCTCCACTGTGCAGGATGCCATCAACCGAGGAGTGATGGAAAGCAACGAAGATATCGCATTGGTTGCTTTTTCTGGTAGCAATACCGATGGTCCCAACGCCAGTGGCATCGGTGAGGTCTTCCAGGATTTTGGTGTAACCGGCCACCTATTCCGATACAGTGACGAGATTGTTAACTTCATCATTGAAAATGACGACCCCCGAGAATCGACCTTGATGGAAACCTATCGAATAGACGGCTCTATTGACAATACGGTTGGTCAAGGCAACCACATTGGTCGTCCCAATGGCATCGATCCGGGAGGAGACGACTACGTCTTTGCTCAGCCGCGCAGAGATGTGATGGTCGCCTACAATTCGCCGACCATTTATATGTCTTATGCTGAGGTAGAATTCCTCAAGGCGGAGGCATTCCATCGCACTTGGGCAACCGGCAGTGCCGAGGAAGCATACAACAAAGGCATTCGAGCAGCTTGTCAGCACTTGTCGCTTTATCCCAATGCACCTGCTATCAGCGATGCAGCCATTGATGATTACTTGGAAGAACGAAAAATTGTTTTTAAAGACTTCAAGGCGTTGGAGCAAATCAATACACAAAAGTGGGTAGCTTTACTTTTCGATGGCTTTGAAGCCTACGCCAACTATCGCAGGATTGGGTTTCCGGATGTGACTCCTGGGCTGAGCCAAGGGGAATCTGATGGCAACATCCCCCGCCGCTTGCGTTATCCCATCAATGAAAGCGTCAACAATGCGGCCGAATACAACAAAGCTGTAGCTCGATTGACCGGCGGCGATGTGATTACTGCGCCTGTCTGGTGGGATGTCAACTAATTTTAAAAATGAACCATTACTAAATACTCCATCTTATGAAATCAAATATTTACATAAAAAGCCTCTTTTTTCTACTGCTGTGCAGTTGTTTGGCAAGTAGCCTCTCTGCTCAAAACTTCGGCCTCCGTTTCGACGGTACGGATGACAAACTAGACATTGCCGCTAACTCGGCCTACGACATTGGCGACAATTATACTGTTGAAGCCTGGATCAATGCAACGGAATGGCGACCTGAGTCTTGGCAGGGAAGCATCCTGACCAACGATAAGCAAAATCCAGATTCTGGCTATGCTTTTCGCGCTGGGAAAAACGGTACCCTCAGCTTTGTGATGAGTGCCAATAATACCTGGAACGAGGTGGTCACGGCACCGTTTATGAATGCCAAGCAATGGTACCACGTGGCGGCTGTTGTTCAGGGCAATACCATGACGCTGTACATCAATGGAGAACCCATTGCCAGCAGCCCTAAAAGCGGCACCAACTCACCAAGCGGTCAAAACATTGCGATTGGCGAATCTGCTGGTTTCCCTGGCCGTGTCTTCAACGGAATCTTGGATGAGATTCGCGTTTGGAATGTCGCTCGTACGGCTCAAGAAATCAAAGACAACCAGACCACCGACTTTGATGGAAGCGAAGCCGGCTTGGTGGCCTACTTTCCAATGAACGAAGGCAGTGGCCTGATGACGGGCAACAAAGCGAATGCGTCCAGCTCTGCCTCCTTTGTCAATATGGATGAGTCGGCTTGGGTAGAAGGATATTCCATCCCTGCTACGGATGTTGGTGTGGTGAGCATTAGCGCGCCAGATGAGTGGACGGCCTACAAGCGTCCGGTTCGGGTGGTAGCCAATGTGCAGAACTTCGGCTCAGAGTCCATTTCCGATATTCCAATGACCATTGCCGTAAATGGCTTGCCAGTGATCGAAGAGACCATGGATCAAACCTTAGAGCCTGGCGAATCAGCCGTCTACACCTTCAAAGGCATCCTTGATCTGAGCGATCGCAATGCGAACAATGTCGTCGTGTCTACCAAACATCCCGACGATGCCAACTCGCTCAACGACAACTTTTCCTACCGCTACCAACGACCTGATGAAGATCGTTTTATCAACATTTCCAATAATGAACAACACAACTTTGGAGGTGCTGGTCAGGCGAAATTCATTGATGTGCTGTTGCCGGAAGATATGGATCAGTTTGAGAAAATATTGCTGCACATCGAGGTCAGCTGCCCTTCGGGCGGTTGCGACCCTTGGGATCAGCCCGCCAATATTTCTGTCATAAGAGGGGAGGAGGAATTTGAAATTGCTCGTTTCATTACGCCCTACCGCAAAGCTTGCGGCCCTTGGACGGTTGATGTTACGGACTTCAAGACCTACTTGTCCGGCCCTGTTAAGTTCAAGAATTTTATCCAGGTCTGGGGGCCGTCTGGTTGGTTGCTCACCACAAACCTGGAGTTGATAGGAGGAGACAATCCGCTGCCTTTTCAGAAATTGACGCCTCTTTGGACCACTAATTATCAAGTCTATGGCGATCCTGCTGTCAGCTATGATTTGCCAGCGCAGGATATTGATCGGGCGAGTAATACGGAAGCTGCACACATGCGTATGACGATTACCGGGCATGGACAAGGCAATACAGACAATGCGGCCGAATTTTCTGTTCGCACCCATACGGTGAATCTGAATGGTCAAGTGATTGCCGACCACCGACTTTGGAAGTCGGATTGCAATCAAAATCCTTGTGACAACCAAAGTGGTACTTGGGAGTTTGCTCGAGCAGGTTGGTGTCCCGGCGAAGCGGTCAATCCATTTATTTTGGACCTGACGGCTGACTTGGCAGTTGGTGGAACGACTACCCTGGATTATGTACTAGAGGACTATACCAACTTGTTGAATACAGGCTATAATGATGGCAACCATACGGAGCCACACTACCGCATTTGGTCTTACCTGGTGGAGCAAAGTAGTACTCGTTTTGAGGACTACAACAATTTGGTATCCACTTCTGTGACGGTACAGACCAATGGCGATCCCAGCAATCCCGTATTTGAAAAAGTATCGATGCTCATCACCAACAATGGTACGGAGACCTTGACCGATCCAATGGTAAGCTACTATGTGAATGAGGTGCTGGCGGTCAGCGAAGTTGCTACGCTCAGCTTGGCTCCTGGGGCTAGTATGACCTACGAGTTTTCAGAGGTCAAAGGCTTCACGGCGGGCGATGACAATTTGGTTTTTGCGGCTGTAGACCATCCGAATGATGAAAACATCAACGACAATATTAGTAAGACCTTGGTACGCGACGATCTGACTTCTTCCCTGTTTGAGCCAGTGGACGTTGCGATCGAGTTGTGGCCAAATCCTACCACGGATGGCCGTTTGAACATTCGCTGGGACGCTGCTTTCAAGGCCCACAGCCTGTCCTTGTATGATGCAACGGGCAGATTGGTGGAGCAAATGGCGCTGAATGGCAATGCTGTACAGCTGCAGTTGAAGCATCCTGGTTTGTATTCTGTCCTTTTGAAAGATCGCGAAGGACGGGGTGCGCTCAAGAAAATAGTTGTTGGTCAGTAATTAGAGCTGTTTAGCCCCAATATTTTTCGTATCTTACTAAAAGTTCCGAATTTCTGTGAAAGGGAATTCGGAACTTTTTTACAAAATCTATTCTTTCCGGGCAACCCTTCGTCAAAAAGCGCCCGTCTTTCATATCAAACACCTAAAAATCCTGAGGATAATAAAATCGCAGCGATCATCGATGGTTGTTGTCTAGCTGGCTGACCTTTTGTGTGAAGTCCAATTCCCAGCAGTTGTACCTATGGCGAAAGCCATCGGCTGTTGTGGTAAAACCACCATTACCAAGTGTAAAGCTCTGTAAGCATTTATGAACAAAGACACCTCAGAATTGAAGCAATTGATCAACAACTGTATCCGACGGCATCGGGCCAGTCAGAAGGAGCTGTATCGGCGGTACTACAGTTATGGATTGACCGTTTGTTTGCATTACGCTCGCAACCGGGAGGAGGCAGAAGAAATCTTGAACGATGGTTTTTTGAAGGCATTTAATAAAATCCATCAATACAGTCACCGTTCTGCTTTCAAATCCTGGCTGCGCAAGATTTTGATTCGTTCGGCCATCGATTACTACCGCAAGTACCACCTCCGGTCCGACCGACTGGATTTGGACGAGTTGCCATCTACCAGTGAGGTAGAAAATGAAGCTATCCACAATCTTTCTATGGATGATGCGCTGGCTTTGTTGCAAAAGCTGACACCGGCCTATCGCATGGTTTTCAACTTATTTGTCTTGGAAGAATACACCCACCCTGAGATCGCCAAGATGCTAAACATCAGTGTTGGCACTTCCAAGTCCAATTTGTCCAAGGCCCGTAAAAAACTAAAGGAGTTGGCCCTTCCTTATTTTCATTCTGACGATAACATTTCTAATTCCTGAGAATCTAACGAAAATGAACGATCCATATAATTCAGACGATTTATTCAAGCGCAGCGGCCGAACCGACCGGCAATTTCCATTCAATGAAATGGCATGGGAAGATATGGAGGCCCGCTTAGGGGAATCTGAAAGAAGGCGTCCCTGGCCGTTTTGGCTCTGGGGGAGTGCCTTCGTCGTATTGGCCATCAGCATGGGCTGGATTTGGTCTCAAAATCAAGAAACCATCCTGACAAGCCTGTTCAAGCAACAGTCTGTGACAGATGAAGAATCCGAAAAGGCGCCGATTGTAAAAGTACGCACCCAAAAGGCCATGCAAGCCGAAGCGCTTGTCGAAGCCCAGCGCATATCCAGCCGGGGCAAACGAGCAGAAAGCGAAGAGGAAGAACCCTCAACGATGCCTGGTCCTGCCAGTATACCTACAGAAGCAGTTCCTACACAACGGAGCAGTAATTTATCCGAAGCAATGCCTCGTCGGGCAGTAGCCACGGCCTCGGGTTCGACAGTTGAAATTCCCCAAAATACTCCTGCCATTGAACCCAATAGGGCGATAGCAGGCCCCGTACCCAAGGCAACGACCAATCAGCAGGCGGATGCCATAGCGACAGCCTCTAGCGATCCAGTGATTAGCAAACAGTCAGTACCTCCCCAGCCAGTCAATACCTCCCTTCAGCCAACAGCGAAAAAGGCAAGTCCACCTTCTGTGGCCAAGCAAATGCCGCAGTCCGTGAAACCCAGAATCGGCGGTTCGCCCGATCAACCGTATGGCGCTGGTATAGCCAGTGGACTGTCCAACGCCATCCAATTACAGCAGCCTATCAATGAAGAAAGTTCATTTACCAAAGGCTGGGAAGTCTCACTGCGCTTTTCTCCCGATATTATTGATGTTGGTAGCACTAGAGGCCAATTCAGTGGAGAACCCATCGGATCTGCGCTGCCCTTTACGCGGTTTGAAACTTCCGACAACAGAGTTTTCAATCTTTATTACAATGGCTTTGTGAGTCAAGAGAAAAAAAAGTTTCACTTGGGAGCCATCGGTCTGGGCATTGGCAAATGGTTAAGCAGCAAATGGCATGTCAATTCCAATATCTATTATTCTCAAGTGAAGACGGATTATCTTTTTTCTCCGGATGCTTCTCTGAATAATTCAATTATGGTTGACTCGAAATACAAAGCTTATGGTTTTTCATGGGATTTGCGTCTTCAATACATGTTCAATTCGGAAGGGCGTTTCATCCCGTTTATCAGCCTGGGCAGTATGTTCGATTTGTACAATTCTTACGAAAGATACGCTCGCACTACTTCGAGGTTCAACGAAATCAATGAGGAAAATTCCTTCAAGGGGACCTCGGGCTTTAGGTTCATCAGTCTTGCACCAGAGGCTGGTCTGAGGTTTCGCGTGAATCGTCGCTTTGATGTCGGTGCGCGAGCTTCCTATCACCTCACTTTCCCTTCCATCACCGGACTCACAGTAGAGGACCCTTTCGAACTAAGCCTACAAGTAAATTACCGATTACAAGAGCGATAAATCCCCAATCAAAAACCACCGATCACCCAATCACAAAACCACCAAATCCCCAAATCACCGATCCCCAAACCACCCAATCACTGACCCCCGATCACCGATCCCCAAACCCCCGATAAGCCGAAGGCGCCTGTCCCGTTTCCTTTTTAAAAATCCGGGAGAAGTAAGCAGGATCGCTAAAGCCGGTGGCATAGGCGACATCCGAGATATTTTTGGAAGGGTCCTTCAGCAACAGCTTGGCTTGTTCTAGGCGGAGCGAACGAATGTATTTGACAGGCGGTAGGCCCGTGAGGGCGACCAGTTTTCGATGCAATTGGGTGTGGCTCAGGCCCATCAACTTGCTGAGGGTGGCTACATTCATGTTGGGATCATCCAATTTGTCGTGAACCATTTGCTTGAGTTCCTGAAGAAAAACGGACTCTTTACTAGGGAAGTCGCTCTGTTTGTTGGCAACATCTGAGGACGGCAGGCCCGCTTGCTGACGGAAGTAGTTGTGCGATCTTTTTTGTTGTTCGAGTAGGTTGCGAATGTGGAGGCGCAGCTCTTCGTCGTGGAATGGTTTGGTCAGATACACATCGGCTCCTTCCTTGAGCCCTTCCAGTTTGGAAGCTTGTCCCGAACGTGCTGTTAGCAGGACGATTGGGATGTGGCTGCTTCGGGCATCTTGTTTCAATTGTTGACACATACTTAGGCCATCCAATTCTGGCATCATCACATCGGAGACAATGAGGTCGGGCATCAGCTCGAAGGTTTTTTGCAAACCTGTCAGGCCATCTTGCGCGAAGGCCAGTCGGTAGGAAGCCTCCAAGCCAGCTGCGATGTACTGGATCAAATCGGGATGGTCTTCCACCAGGAGTAAAAGTGGCTTTTGTTCGTGGACAGCCTCTAAGCCAGGTGCGGCGCTCTGTTGGATACTGTTTTCGGTAGAAGACAAAACGGGAACGGAGATGGCAGATTTTTGAGCTGGTTGTTCGGCAGGCTCGGCTTGCTGTAGGAGCGGAAGTTCGATGGTGAATTGGGTACCTTTTCCAACTTCGCTTTCGACCTTGATGCGACCGTCCAATAAGTCGACCAGCTCTTTGACCAGCGACAGTCCGATGCCTGTTCCGGCGGGCCGTGGCGCTTCGTCCTTGGATTGATAAAAGCGATCAAAGATGTTGGGCAGTTCTTCGGGAGCAATGCCGCTGCCAGTATCTTTTATTTGAATGCAATAAAAAGGATTGGGGCCTCCGGTCGCTTGCAAGTTCAGGGAAATATGTCCTTGCCGGGCTGTGAACTTCAGTGCGTTGGACAGCAGGTTGGACAAAATGATGAGTAACTTTTCTTTGTCGATGGCACCTGCTATGGGCTCTTGAGGCGATTGAAAAGACAGTACAATTTCCTTTTGTAAGGCCAGACTTTTAAAAGAGTTGGTCAGGTACTGAAGGAATTCTGTAATGTTGGCTTGTACCCGTTTTATTTCCATTCTACCCGCATCCACTTTTCCAAGGTCGAGCATTTGATTGATGAGTTGCAGCAATTGATGGCTGTTGCTTTTCATCATTTCGAGCTCTTCCTCTTGCAAGGGACGCCTGGATTGCATGGCGCGGTCGATGAAGCCGAGTATCAGCGTGATGGGTGTCCGAAACTCATGGGTGATGTTGTTGTACAGCTTGGTTTTGAGCTGATTGAGTTCCTTGACCCGCTTGGCTTCTTGTTGTTCGAGTTTTCGATTTAAGTTGAACCGATAGAAAAAATACAGGCTGCTGCCGATGGTGAGTGCATACAGTAAATACGCCCACCAGCTTTGCCAGGGTGGAGAGGAGATGTGGAGGTTCAGTTGAATATCCTCCTCAGTCCAAATGTATTCATTGTTGGCTGCTTTGACTTTAAAGGTGTAATCGCCGGGTGGTACCTTGGTGTAGGTGGCAAAGTTGCGGTTGTCCATTGGATAAATCCAATCGGCATCGTAGCCTTCCAACTTGTAGGCATAGCTGTTTTTTTCTGCCTGGGTAAAATTCAGTGCTGCAAAACCGATGGTGAAAAAATTCTGCTGGTAGTCCAACTCGATGGTCGACAGAAAGTTGAGGTTTTGTTCAAATTTGGTTGGCTTTTCAAAGATGTTGAAATAGGTAAAAGCCAAGGCTGGTGGTTCCTGATTTTTGGATAAACTATCTGGTGAAAAGCGGTAATACCCATTCTTCTGTCCGATGTAAATAAAGCCATCTTGACAAGCGCTCAAACCCTTGCCAGAAAATATGGGGTCTTTG
>JBCCSZ010000032.1:0-35350 GCA_039199225.1 Bacteroidota bacterium | reverse complement strand
GTTGGATTTGGTTTGACGGTGTCCAACCACCAGTTGGGCATCACCGACCGCTGGAATGGGAGCATGGCCTATTCGTACAAAATCCAATTCAATGAAGAGACCTCCCTTCGATTGGGGGTTCAAGGAAGTATGCACTACTATGGCATTGATTTTTCCGATCCGAGCTTCATCACAACGGAAGCAGGTGATCCATCGATTTTGGAAAATACAGATGCAGACATATACGAGGGCAACTTTGGAGCCGGATTTTACCTGATCCATAAGAATTTCTATTTTGGTGGTTCCAGCCCTAGTATCTTGGGCAATGAACTGGGTTTCAATCTCGACAATGAGATTAGAATTGCCAAGGAGGCGCCGCACTTTTACATTATGGGGGGTGCGTTGTTTCCATTGGGGTCGGGATTCCAGTTCCAGCCCTCTTTTCTCGGAAAATACGTCAAAAATGCTCCTCCGAACTTAGAAGTAGCCGCCAACTTCATCTATGACAACCGGATTACGACCGGAATCGCTTACCGCACCGGAAATGCGGGCAGTGGCGAATCCGTAGACTTGATCCTTTTGTATCAAGCCGGACGAATTGCCGTGGGGCTAGCGTACGACTTTTCACTCGGAGAACTCAGCAGACACACGGTGGGCAGCCTTGAGGTGATGGTCCGCTACGACGTATTCAAAGAGACGGTCAATATGGCCAATCCAAGGTTCTTTTATTAAATCCGTAGCCTGCACCTGTTAACTGTAGCAGGTGCTTTTTACTTTTTTTAGAACATTCTAAGTAAAGTATCGTATATAAAATAATTTTAAGATGTACAAGTAATGAGAAATCAAATATTACTTCATCTTAAAAATCCCATGTTCATTGACATCCGACTCCCAGATTGTCCAGCCGGCTGGCTGGCAAGAACAGCAAAATCCGGTTTTTATAGCCGGGAAAAAACAAATTTGCAGCCCCTACCATTAAAAAATGGTATGGATAGCCTTGTATTGTAAATAATTTACTTACATTTACGCACGAATTGATCTTCCTCCTAAACTTACACCTAGAACGTGTTTATAAGCAACACGACAATCACCATCCTGACTTAAGAATCTCTAAACTTTAACTTACACCTTTCATCTATAGGGTAGCTTTTGTCATAGTCTTTGCAGTGTTGACAAGAACTCTCCAACAGTATAAGGTTTTCTGCAATTCCTATTCCTCCCCCTAAGGGGATCTCTAAACACATCTACCTAATCCAGGTTGCGATGCTTCAAAGCTTACCCAATCATCCAATGGGAATCGCAGCTTGAACTACCAAATAGTATGCTGATGTATCCTTTTGGGTACTCTTCACCTATATAAAACCTATATTTTTTAATCGAAAAAAACGATTTTCTAACTCGGCCGCCCTTCCATTGATCGGGTAGGCACCAAAAACAGAATCATGGTTTCTAAATTTACATCCCTGAACAGAGACTTATCCGCCGCCATGACGTTCCGAAAGTTTGAAAAAACGACTCGGTGGACCAAGTTCTGGCTAGTGGCCCTCATGATTGGCCTTTTCGGGGGGAGCAATTTGCTCGCCCAATGTAATTTGATCGATTTTACAAATGGCAATCCTCAAGTTACACTCATCCTAGATGCTGACGGAAGTGCTACCCTTGATCAGGAGGCGCTCGTTGGTATCATCAACCCACAAGGAGTCGGTTGTTCATTGTTCTTCTACGAGCACCCTTCACAGGCTGTAGCCTTGGGCGCTAGCGTCGAGATCAGTTGCGACGGCGACACGCCTTATGGCCCCGGACTTTATTTCGTCGTTGCCGACGACGATGGACTGCCAGGGGGCAACGAGTCCAATCCCTTAGTACTCGAGGTTTTTGTTCAAGACACCATCGCTCCAACCATTGCGGGAGGAGGATGTGGCATGACCTACACCGGTATGACAGGTGATGACGATAGCGATGATTGCGACACCTACGTTACTTTTCCCATCCCAGTCATTACAGAAAACTGTTTCACCAGTACGACCCTTACCATTACCTACACGGCTACAACAGGAGGTACACTGGTAAACGTAACAGAGACGATCTCCAATGCTGCTCTGCAGGATAGTTTGGCTGCTTGGGCTGTGAATGGTTTCACGCGTAAATATTTCAGCTCTACCACAGGCGCACTCGGTTCGACAACGGTTAACTTCAGCATAACGGATGGCACCAATGCTCCTGCTTCTTGTAACGTGATTGTAGAAGTTACAGATGATGAAGCACCACAAGTAGATTGCCCAGCAGATATTACGGTTAGTACAACCAACAGTTGTATCGCTACCGGTATTCCTGGTATCTCATTGAGCGGCTCTACTCTTCCATTGACCGACCGTACTTTCTTCGACAATTGCGGCGTAGCAAGCGTAGAATATATGTTGAGCGGTTCTACAACCCTCGATTGGACAACAGGCATGGATGCTGGCTTGGCCAGCTTTAATCTGGGCCTAAATACAGTTACCTACCGCATTACAGACTTCAATGACAATAGCGTAACCTGTGATTTTGATGTAACAGTCATCGATCAAGTTGGTCCTACTTTCGTCAATTGTCCCAGCAACATTACGATGAATGTGATCAACAACTGTGATACAATGATTACCTGGACCGCTCCAGGCGTTACCGACAATTGTGATCCAAGCGGTGCTTCTGTCTTACTGACCAGTTCACATACATCTGGCGTTAGTACATTCGATATTGGTACAACAACTGTTACTTACCGCGCTGTTGATGCTGCAGGTAATGAATCCATTTGTACATTCGATATCACTATTGTAGACAATGGCAAACCAAGTATCAGTTGTCCAGGTGAGCAGATTTTGTTGTTCTGCGATCCAACTGATTTGGTTCCAGACTATACCAATCTTGGAATGGTCACCGATAACTGTCCAAACTTTGTCGTTGAGCAAGCAAGTGCTGGCTTGGCGCTGAATGATGGCAGCGTTGATTTGAGAGATGCCGACATGAGCGGTGGCCCAAGTGCCGGAGATACCCTAGTCGTTGAATTGGTTGCTTTCGATGATGCCGGCATGACTGGTCTTTCGGATAGCTGCTCTTTCACCGTTATCTTGGCCAATCGCTCGACTGGCTATACCAACCCAGTTCCAAGCATCACTGGCATCAACTTGCCGCCCGCCGACTTCGAATGTGGTAGCCTTGTATTGACGACTCCAACCGCAAGAGATTCGGTTTGCCCACCAAATCTATTATATGGTGTGCCATCTATCAGCTCTGGCTCTGCCAACCTGACGGCTGCCAGCATGGACGGTATGGGTAACGTCACCAGCTACAACTTTACATCCACTTCTATGAGTTCAGTATCCATTACCTGGACTTATACAGACGCACAAAATAGAACTTCAACACAATTCCAGACCATCAACATCGTAGCAGATAATGGTCCGGTATTGACTTCTGGTATCACAGCCATCACCTTGAATTTGGATGCCAATGGAGACGTGACCGTCATGCCTTCCGATTTCTTCGCAAGAGCAACCGACGATTGTGATCCAAATCCAGTGATTACCATCAATGGCCTGAGCTCTATTTCCTACGACTGCAGCGACATCGGGGTACAGAATGCTGTTTTATTGGCAACAGACAACCAATTGAATGCTTCCAACGGTATTCCAGTAACCATCACCATCCAAGACAATATCGATCCGGTATTATTGGGTGTTCCAGCAGCCGTTACAGTTGAATGCGACAACATTCCTGCGCTGCCAACCATTGGTGTGGACATCGTAGCGATCGACAACTGTGGTGTAACAGGTATCACACCAAACGAGGTGTCTACCCAATCGGGCATTACCAACGATTGCAGCCACTACAACTACACCAGAACACGTAGCTGGACTGCCTCCGATCCTTCTGGCAACCAAACGACCTTCTCTCAGGTCATCACCGTACGGGATACAGAACAGCCAGTTTTCTCAACTGCAGATACCATTTTTGCAAGTGCTGACAACAACTGTTTGGCAGCCATCAACTATGTCGTTACAGCAGATTCTGTCTCTGACAACTGTGCCGCATTTGCCGATCTGACCATCAACAATGGCAACTTGTCTGGCAACTATACAGTGGGTGTAACAACTCGTTTCATTACAGCCATCGACCCTTGTGGCAACTCTGCCGTTAAGATTCTACGCATTGTCGTAACAGATGACACCCCACCGATTGCAGCTTGCTTGGGTGGACCATCTTCTGTTTCACTGCCGCCATCTGACACTTTGATCCTACCACCAAACTTCTTCAACAATGGTAGTGTGGACAATTGTGACTTCCTCGGCTTGAACAATTTCTCCTTGTCGAGAGATACCTTCACTTGTGTCAATGCAGGTCTGACTTTCCCTGTTACAATGACTGTAACGGATAATTCAGGAAACTCTGCCAGCTGTAATACAACGATTCAGATCCAAGATAACATCGCTCCGGTGGCCTTCTGTAAGGATGTCACGGTAACACTAGACAATAGCGGTTTCGCTGGCCTTGCAGCCTCTGATTTGGACGACGGCAGCTTTGACAACTGTACGGGAACCGTAGCTGGAACAGGTCTGTTGAACTTTACTTCCAACCAGCTGACCTTTGGTCCGGTGGATGTCAACAACAGCCCGGTCGCAGTAGAGCTTTTCGTTCAGGATGCCTTTGGCAACCGCGATACTTGTACTTCCAATGTGACGGTTAATGTACCAGAAACCTGCTTCGATGTCATCCTAGATAATGTCAATCCACCAGGTAACGTCTCCGGAACGGCTGCTACTGTTGTTAGCGTACCCGTTGTGGTGACCAACTTCATCAATGTACAGGGATTCCAATTCCGTGCAGTAATCGAAGACCCTATGGTGGCCAATTTCGAGGGTGTTAGTGGCAATATGTTGCCAGGCACAGGTTTTGTTAACAACATCGTGACCAGCGATACCATGGACATCCAGTGGTTCAACAACGCAGCGACCAACAACCCAGCTACTTTGGCAGATGGCACAACCATCTTCAACCTGGACGTTAGATTGGTTGGAAATGTCAATGAGTCAACGCGCATCAAATTGATTGGAGACAATACAGTCGTTGCTGAAATTACACGCTCTTACAATGGTGTAGCCATCAGAGTGGCTCCATGTACAGAAGATGGTATTGTCATCATCAACAACCCTGCACAGCTCAACCTGGCCGGTATCATCCGCACCGAAGCAGGTGACGAAGTAGGTAATGCAATGGTTACGTTGACAGACCTGAGCACAGGTGGTGCCAATGGCAACATGACAACAGGTGCAGACGGTATGTTCAGCTTCAACCCGGTTCCTGCCGGCAGAAACTACAACCTGCGTCCACAGAAAAACATCAACTGGATCAACGGGGTATCTGCTCTTGACTTGTCCATCATTCAGAAGCACATCGTCGGTATCGACACCCTCAACAGTCCTTACAAGAAGATTGCGGCAGATGCCTTCCCAGATAACAGTATCACGACTTTCGACGTAGTGCAACTGTATCAATTGCTACAAACAGCTGTCCCAGGACCTCCAACGACGCCTCAAGGCAACACATCTTGGAGATTTGTACCGGCGGATGCTGTACTGCCAGACCTACCTCGACGTCTCGTACCTACTTTCAATGACAACTTGACCATCAACAACCTTTCAATGGACAGTGTGATGAACAATTTTGTCGGTGTAAAAGTCGGACAAGTGGAAGACAACGACCCAGGTTTCGATCCGCTGAATGCAACCAGCTCTGGTGGTGGAAGCTCACAGACTAGAAGTGGTGCTATCAGCTTGAGCATTGACGACATGGCATTGATCGAAGGCGAAACTTACGAATTGGTATTCCGCGCTCAGGATTTCCAAAATATTCTGGCCTACCAATCCGTCTTGGAATTCGATCCTACGGCTATCAGCTTCGAAAGTGCATTGGGAGGCAGCCTTCAAAACTTTGGAGCAGCCAACATCGGTACACACGCTGCGGCGGAAGGATTGTTGACCCTTGTTTGGTTCGACGCTATTGCTGCGGATCTACCGAATGATGAAGCATTGTTCAGCTTGACATTCAAAGCCAATAAAAACGTAGATAAGTTGAGCGAAGTCATCCAGATGGGCGACTTTGAGCAATTGCCAAATACAGCTTACAACGCAAATAACGAGGCCAAGGACGTACAATTGGTATTCAACAGCGCGACAGCGGCTAAGGCCGAGTTCAAGTTGTACCAAAACCGTCCAAACCCATTCAGAGACCAGACCATCATCAGCTTTAGCCTGCCAAAGAGCGGTTTTGCAACCCTGTCTGTCCTGGATGTTTCAGGCCGAGTCATCAAGACCTATGAAGACCAATTTGAGAAGGGGTACAATGAAATTCCTGTCAACAGCAGCGAATTGCCGTCTGCAGGTGTATTGTACTACCAGTTGGATACGGACGGATTCACAGCCGTCAAGAAGATGGTCATCATAGAATAACCACACCGAGATCAATGGAATGGGTGTATATTTTAGCCAAAGAGTGGATTTTCCGCTCTTTGGCACCCTTTCATCCTTCATTGAAAATCCATTGACAACAAACCTCAACCGATCCAGGTTTTTTACCATCCACTGCAGCGCGAAACGCAAAACCAACGCCCAATTACGGCAAAACACCCACACACGACCAAAACCGATATGAGAACCGTCCAATTTGCTCCTAGCAGCAAACTCCATATTGATCTTGAAACTTATATTTGCAGTCCGATCTTACGGTACTTGTAAATCAATTAATATACACCTCATTCAAAGACACTGAAGATATGCAAAAGATATTGCTTACGGTATTCCTCAGTTTAGCCGGACTGGTTGCTGCCATGGCGCAGGTGACCTTCACTGCTGTCAGCCCTCCGGTTAGCTGTGAGACCAATAACTTTTGTGTGGACATAGATGTACAGAACTTTAACCAGATTACTGGTTTAGAATTTGCCACCCTCTGGGATACATCTGAATTCGATTATGTCAGCCACACTTTTAATCTACCGGCCATCCCGACGGATATTGTCGACCAGAACGAGGGATACATGGCTTTCTCCTGGTTTGGTCCATTCACAGGTCTGACACTGCCCGACGATTCAACCATCATTGAACTATGCTTGACTCGCAAGGCTACTGCCGGTACCACGGCCACCATCGATCTCGGCGCGCAGCCGGGTCAAGGAGTTTCCATTTCCGACCTCAACAACGGCATCCTCGTAGAAAATGTCACCTTCTTTTTCAATGATGCTCAACTGACCATCACAGACACACAAGACCCTGTGATTACCTGTCCGCCTGATGTCACCGTATTCGAGTCGATGCCTGGCGGATTGGCTCCTTTAACACTGTCTGACAATTGCGATTTGAGACAGGTAACTTATACCCTAGGAGGCGCTACCAATGGTGCAGGCTTCGACGATGCCAGCCCCACTACTCTTGTGGAAGGTACAACCTCCATCTCTTATCTGGCAGAAGATTTTGGTGGCAATACCAATGGTTGCATGTTCAATGTAACCTACAATGATACGACGCCACTTGATCCTAATATATTATACTTTGATCCCCTCATCAAACAAGACTGTGCGACTGGAAAGGTAACAGTCGACTTTAGGGTGATCAATTTCGATTCTCTGACCAGTATGCAAATGGGGATTTCCTGGGATACCAGCATCCTCGTTTATACCAATCATACAAATGTTGAACTCAACCCTGGAACCGATCCATTTAATACTGCCTTGACAGCCGATGGAACGCTGGGCTTGATTTGGACGCTGATACCTGCTTCCGCCGACGGCTTGTCCTTGGCCGATAGCACCGTGATCTTTACCATCGAATTCGACCTCAATGGCGCAATCGGCCTACCACTTTTTACCTATGGCGATTTTGGTCCGCTGCTTTTTGAGATCAGCCGCTTTGATAATTCGCGCTTGACCATGAGCGAATACGAGTTCTTACCCGGAACAATCGATGCGTCAGATAGCGATCCACCTGTATACACCGGCTGTCCAATGGATATTACCATAAATGCCAATGCCGCGGCCTGTGGTGCCAATTTCTTTTGGACGGAACCAACGGCCACCGACAATTGCGACAACATGCTGGATGAGACCCAAAGCCACACACCGGGCGCCTTCTTTCCCCTGGGTGTGGATACCATCGTCTATATTGCTACGGATGATGCGGGCCTGTCCGATACTTGCCTATTTACCGTAACGGTAGAGGACAATAGCGATCCAATTTTGGGTTGCCCGCTGGATCAAAGTGTCGATGTCGATCCAGGCAATTGCTCCGCTGTTGTAATGGGCATCGAGCCTACGGTAGTCAGTAACTGTCCAGCCGATACCACTTACACCATCACCGGCGCTACCAATGTCCCATCCGGCACAGGGGATGCCAGCAATACAACTTTTGCAGTCGGTGTATCGACTGTTACTTACACGGTCACGGAATCTTCTGGAAGAACAGCCACTTGCAGCTTCACCGTTACGGTTAGTGATAATACGATACCCACCATCAGTTGCCCCAGCGATCAAAGCGTCAATGTCGATCCGGGGACTTGTACGGCTACCTTGAATGGTTTGGCACCGACCATTACCAATGATTGTCCGATAACGACGACCTACAGCATCACGGGAGCTACCATCGCTGCCGGTGGAAACGACGCCAGCGGAACAGCCTTCCGCGTAGGCCAATCTGTTGTGACATACACCACAACAGAGAGTTCTGGCAATAGCAATACTTGTAGTTTTACGGTAACGGTTGCCGACAATGAAAATCCAAGCATCAGCTGCCCTGCCGATGTGGTTCAAGATACAGATGCCGGACGTTGTAATGCCGCTGTTAGCATTCCGGTCCCAACGACCTCTGACAACTGTGGTGTCGCTTCTGTCATCAACAATTTCAATAATGGCACCGATGCCAGCGATACCTATCCCGTTGGAACAACGACGGTCGTCTGGACGGTCACCGATGACAATGGGAACACTGCTACTTGTAGCATAGACGTGACAGTAAATGACAATACTCTGCCAAGCGTTAGCTGCCCTGCCAGCTTGACCATAGACATTACCAGCGGCACCAGCGAAGTTGTAAACGGCATCGATCCGGTGGTTTCAGACGCTTGCGGCATTGCTACGACGACCTATCGCCTGTCCAATGGCGCAACTGGAAACAACTCTGCCAGCGGCCTTTCCTTCGACTTGGGAACGACCACTGTAACCTACATCGCCACCGATGTCAATGGCAATACAGACAGTTGCCAATTTGATGTTACCATCCGCTTTGTGAGCAGCGATATTTTGGATTGTCCGGCAGATGTTAACACAACCACAGATGCAGGAGTCTGCTCGGCCGTTGTCAATAACATTGGGCCAATCATCAACATCAACATGGCCGACCTTTCTTCCGTGACTTATACCTTGGAACAGAGCGGCTCAAACATAGGAAGTGGAAATGACGATGCCAGCGGTACTGCTTTTCCAACTGGTTTAACGACCGTGGAATACATTGCCAATGATCGATTCGGCAATGCAGATACCTGTAGCTTCACAGTGACGGTGGCAGATGACGAATTACCAACTTGGAGCAACTGTCCGGCTGACATTACGGTTTTTGCCGACGCCAGCTGTATGGGCAACCCAACTTGGTCAGCGCCTATTGCAGCAGATAATTGTGCTGTTATAAGAATTGATTCCAGCCAAGCATCCGGTAGTGCTTTTGGCTTGGGTACGACCCTGGTCACCTACACTGCTTTCGATGCTGCCAACAACTCTGCCAGCTGTACGTTCAATGTAACGGTCCAAGACAATACGCCTCCTACCTTTGACAACTGCGGTGCCAACAACCTTGTGTTGACTTACCTGCCCGATTGCCGTGCCATAGGTTTTTGGGATGCTATTACAGCAACCGATAATTGTGGAACAGCGATGATTACCTGCACCCACAATCCAGGAGATACCTTGAACGAGGGAACGACTCGTGTGGTTTGCTTGGTCGTTGATATGGCGGGAAATACCAACCGTTGTGAGTTCGACCTTGAGGTAAGAGATACGACCCCACCTGTTGCCAATAGCTGCCCACCCAATGTAGTGGTGAGTGTAGATGAAGGAAGATGTACGGCCAATGTCACCTGGGATCAACCCATTTTCAGCGATAATTGTACCTCTCCCACCCTATCGTCGACCCATCCTAGTGGCTTTGATTTTCCATTGGGAAGCACGACCGTTACTTACACGGCCACCGATGCTTCTGGCAACACCGCCACCTGTAGCTTCGATGTTACAGTCTCAGATGACGAACGGCCGGTCGTTCTATGTGACAGCATCCGCGTGCGAATCGATGGTACGGTCATCAGCGATCCAGGCGGTATTGTTCTGACGGCTACTCCGGATAACAACTGCCAGGGCATCAAGATTTCCTTTACAGAGCCTACAGCTACGGATAATTGCGATACCAATGTCATTCCGGTACAGACCTCCTCTGGTCCAGGCAATGGAGATACTTTCCCCGAGGGTGAAACGCTGATTACTTACACGGCCACCGATGCATCAGGCAATGAAGATAGTTGTGTGATACAGGTCATTGTCGAACCGCTGAGCATGATTCAAGTGCTATTCCAGCCTGGCAATGATTTGTGCGAAGGAGAATCGGTCACCCTATCGATAAACAATACCAATACAAATTTGAGTTACAGTTGGTCTGGACCAAACGGATTCTCTTCTACAGAGGCTGAGCCAATCATCGATCCGCTGGAAGCTAGTAATGCTGGCCAGTATTGCGTAACGGTTACTACGCCAGAGCAATGTTCAACAACCAGCTGCGGCGACCTGACGGTTCGGTCCGCACCAGCCTTCACCTTGGGTTCCAATGGGCCTGTTTGTAATACAGACCTTTCGCTGACTGCGACACTAGCAGACACCTCCATCCCTGTGGATACTTGGACCTGGACTTTTCCAGACGGCCAAATAGACAATTCTCAAAATCCAGTTGTCCCCAATCCGGACCTGACTTTGAGTGGCGATTTTATCGTCGTGGCCAACGGAAACAATGGCTGTAGCAGTACAGATACCATCAGCGTAGAAGTCAATAATATTCCACCACCAGAGTTGACGACAGACTGCGACCCAGTGATTTGCCTAGGAACCAGCTGTCGTTTGATCGGAACGGAATACCTTATTGTACCAGATCAGTACAACTGGGTTGCCAATCCCGCTTCGAATGCCGGTTTGCCTGCAGATACTGACAACAACGAGTTGAGCATCATCCCTACGGAGCCCGGCATCTACCTTTACGATTATTGGGTAAGCAGAGGAAACTGTGAATCAGATACGGCCTCTTTGACCCTTCAAGTGGTGGAAACGCCCATTGCAGAGGATGATTTGTTTACTGTGAGTTATGAAACTACCTTGAATGGCTTCAATATATTGTTGAATGATACCTTTGAAACGGCTGCCAACCTGGATTTCAGCATCCAATTGTTCAGTGATTCCATTGCCAATGGCACCCTGGAAAACCTGGGTGGTGGTGTTTTCAATTACACGCCCGACGATGGCTACATCGGCATCGACCAGTTTGCTTACGAAATTTGCTACAACTGTGATGGAGACCTCATCTGCGAATTTGCGGTGGTGACCCTGAATGTTGTCTTTGATGGTCCTTGCCAGGTGCCAAACGTCATCTCCCCCAATGGAGATGAGTTCAACGATGTATTGCAGATCAATTGTCTGGACAATGGCGAATTCAACGAAAACGAGATCATCATTTTCAATCAGTGGGGCGATGAGGTATTCCGACAAAAGCCCTACACCAACGATTGGGGTGGTACTTACCAGGGCAACGATCTGCCAGATGGTACTTACTACTACATCTTTAAGGTAGACCCCAATGCCGATCCAGATAAAGGGTTTATCCAAATCCTACGATAAATCAGCTGATTTTGGTCGCTATTTTCTTTAACAGAAAAATAACTCAAATGAAATTCAGATATATAATCCCAGCAGTTCTCAGTGCGTTCTTACTATTGTTGAGCGACAGTGTGTTCGCACAGCAGGAATTTCAGTTTACGCAGTTTATGCACAATCAGCTGTTCATCAATCCAGCTTATGCGGGTGCCAGAGATATGACTTCTTTATTGGCCATTTACCGCAACCAATATGCTGGATTCAAGGGTTCTCCGGAATCAAAGCTGGTTAGCGTTAACACACCGATTCTAGGCCAGAAGGTCGGTTTTGGTTTGAGCGTATCCAATCATACAGCCGGATTGACCAATTTGTGGTATGCCTCGATGGCCTATTCTTACAAATTGCAATTGACAAAAGAGACCGCCATTCGATTTGGGTTGCAAGGCTCAATGCGGTATTATGGCTTTGACTTTGAAGACCCCTCGGTATTTATTCGCGATCGACGCGATCCGTCCCTTTCGGAAGACATGGAGAGCAAATACACCGGTAATTTCGGTGCAGGGCTGTACTTTACCTACAAGCAGTTTTACGCCGGATTGTCAGTTCCTCATTTCTTCCCCAACGAGATTACACTCAATCGGACGAACCTCGTGGATGTCGTAGCCAAAGAAGTACCTCACTTTTATTTCACGACCGGGGTTATGATTCCTGTGAGTGAGAAGCTGCATCTAAAGCCAGCCGCTTTGTTCAAGTATGTCAACAATGCCCCCTTCGATCTAGACGTCAATGTGAGCATGGTCTTTGACTATCGAATCACAGCCGGTTTATCGTACCGGCATGGAGGCGACGGTCCCGGAGAATCGGTCGATCTATTGTTCATGTACCAGCACAAAAGCATTGGAGTGGGTATAGCGTATGATTATGGAATTTCGGGCTTGAGCAGCGAGGCCAATGGCAGCTTTGAAGTATTGCTTCGCTACGACTTTATCAAGGAACAAGACAATATTGCGAATCCAAGATTCTTTTTTTAGGGAACTAAGCGCATAGACAATTTTATGTTCATCCATTTTTGTCCACGTACTTAGGTTAAACATTCGGACTTATGAAACAACTCATACAAACTGCAGGCAGCTTGCTTTTCTTGTGCTTGTTGAGCTTTCAGCTTTCAGCGCAAATGGTATCTGCCGACCGGAAGGTGATCCTCACCAATGAGGCCACTGTTAATTCTCCCGATCTGGAATACAGCCCTGCTTTTTATGAAGACGGTATCGTTTTCATTTCAACAAAAGTTTCCAAAAAGCGGTATCGGGTGAAGGATACCCGTATCAATCAAAACATCATGTCCATTTTTCGGTCGAGACGTTCTCAAGGAGGGCTATTACAACAGCCAGAGCCTTTTGCAACCGAGCTGCTCACGCCTGTTCACGAAGGCCCCATGAGCTTCGACCGGACCAATGAACACATTTACTTTACGCGCAACAACTATAAAAACGGCAAACGCAGAAAGGCCAAAGACGGCATTGTCAAGCTGAAAATCTATATGGCAGAAAAGAAGGACAGCAGTTGGGCCAATGTGGTAGAGTTGCCTTTCAACGACAATGAAAGCAATGCCATGCACCCATCTCTGTCTGTAGATGATGACCTGCTGTTTTTTGCTTCCGATCGTCCAGGAGGTATGGGTGGCAACGACCTCTACGTCTGCAAACGCGAAGGCGATAGCTGGGGAACACCAAAGAACCTCGGTCCGAATATCAATACGGAAGCCGATGAAGTGTTTCCCTACTTACATGCCGATGGTACTTTGTACTTTGCCTCCAGAGGACATTCCGGCTACGGTGGCTTGGATGTTTTCTCAGCCACAAAAATCGGAGATTCCTACACCAAACCTATCAACTTAGACAAGCCTTTCAACTCTGAGGCCGACGATTTTGGCTTCATCGTCGATCGGGATAAGAAAAACGGTTACCTATCTTCCAACCGGGACGGTGGCCGTGGAAGTGATGACATTTACAGCTTTTACATTGCTACCAACCTCGATGAAGTGACCAACAATGAGCCTTTGGCGCCACCTGTAGAACGCAACATCGATATTCTTGTCATTGACCATGAAAGCGGCGATCCGGTTGTGGAGGCACAGGTCAGCTATATGAATTTGGATGATTTTACAATTGCCAAGGCCATCACCTCCATCAACAGTGGTGAAGAACCTCAAACACAGGACGAAGTGCTTTTGCGCTTATCCATGGATGAAAATAGCCAGCAGGGCATTACCGATTATGGTGGAAAGTATCCGATGAAAGTACTCTCCGGCAACTATGTTGTCAACATCCAAAAGCCAGGCTACCAGCCTCGATTGGTGGTGTTAACTTCTGATTCTGACCTCAATGAATTGCTGGTGAGCCTCAAAAAGGAGGGAGTGGATACGCCTACTGCCGGTGTAGACGAAAATGGCAATCCCATAGATGGCAGCAATAGCAATAGCGGCAGTGATGATCCTTACAACGATGTGATTGTCAACACCACCATCAGCGAAGGAACCATTTTTGAACTGCCCAACATTTACTACAACTTCAACGACGCTTCGATTCGTCCGGATGCCAGCCTTGACCTAGATGCATTGGCCGATTTTCTAAAGCAGTATCCAGATATTGAGATTGAGTTGTCGTCCCATACCGATTCTAGGGGTGAGACGCGCTACAATCGTCGCTTGTCCCAGAAGAGAGCTGAAAATGCTGTCCGCTATTTGAACGACAGGGGCATCAGCAGCAACCGGTTGCAGCCAGTTGGTTATGGTGAATCCCAGATTCGGAACCATTGTCTGAACGATGTCGCTTGCTCTGAGCCCGAGCATCAGTACAACCGCCGCACGGAGGTACGCATCGTCAAGATCGATAAAGACATCAATATTCGTTTCATCAATGTAGACCCTGAAACAGCGACGAACGAATCCAGTGGTGCATCTGCAGCTGACAATGACTCCTATGCAGAACCGACCTATGGCGATTTCAAGGTCGTTGCGGGCGTATTTGAAAACATGTCCAATGCAGAAAAGCGCCTCAATCAATTGACAGAAAAGGGCATCTACAGCGCAGAAATCATCCGTTTCGGCGATACAGACTTGCATTCTGTCGTTGTCGAGCGTTTTGACAATTTGAAGGACGCGCAAGCCTTCCGGCGAGATTTGAAGAAGGATTATGGTTTTAGAGGATTTATCCGGAAGTGATGTTTGCTCTACGGGAGACAAAAAAGGCCGCTTTTCTGAAAGTGGCCTTTTTTGTTTGTACGAAATAAAACCGAAATTTGACTTCTATGAAAAACTATTGGTCCTTACTGGGAAGTTCGCTGCTATGTATGCTACTCATCGCTTGTGAAAAGGATGAAGAAGCAACAGCCCCCACGACCCTCCTACCCCAAATAGAAGTTGTCCAAAACCCTAGCGGTCATGCCCCCCTAACCGCCCTACTGAAGATAGAACTCAACTTGGCAGCCAGCCTGCGCTTGCGAGTCGTTGGCAAAAACGGTGCAGCTTCTGACCTCGTGCAAGAATTTAATACTGTCCGACAAGCATTCGAACTACCACTTTTGGGGCTGTATCCCGATTACAACAACCAAGTGGAGTTGACTTTCCTGGATGCCTCGGGCGCCAGTCTGGCAACCGAAACAATCAATATCCAGACCGAGCCTTTGATCGCAGATATGCCAGAAATCAGTATTCAGACGGCCCAAAAGATGGCAATGGCAGAAGGTTGGAACTTTGTCAATTACTTTGGCCACAACGGCGAATCACTCCCCCAGCGCCCTTTTTTCTTTGATGCCTTCGGCGACATTCGATGGTATTTGGACTACAGCACGCACGATCAACTGTCAGAATTATTTTACGATTATGGTATGACACGCATGCCCAATGGACACTTTATTTTTGGCAATCGCAACGATGGAGCCATTTACGAAATCAATATGCTGGGAGAGATTGTCCGTCGCTACAGCTTGCACGATTACGGCTTTCATCACACAGTCATCGCCAAACCCAATGGCAATCTCCTGGTAACGGTAACGGATAAAGGCCGGTCAACGGAAGAGGACATCATCATGGAATTAGATGGTGAGACGGGCGCCATCGATAACTTATGGGACCTCACCCTTTCGCTCGACCCTCAGAGGCGGGCCTGGGAAACCAACTTGGCTGATTTGGATTCGGACTGGTTTCATGCCAACGGGCTGGCCTTTAGCCCCGACGACCAAAGCATCATCGTATCCGGCCGGACGCAGGGAACCGTTAAGCTAGATGACAACAATCGGGTAGTCTGGATTGTCGCTCCGCACAGAGGTTGGGAAAGCCCCAGAAATAGCGAAGACTTACAGCAATACCTACTGCAACCGCTGGATGCCAATGGCGATCCGATTCTCGATCCACAAGTTTTGGAAGGGGTTAGCAATCATCCGGATTTTGAGTGGCCCTGGTACCAACATTCTCCCGCTCTGACAGCTAACGGAAACTTATTGCTATTCGACAATGGGGACAATCGCAACTACGGCAACGCGGGCAAATACAGTCGGGCAGTAGAATATGAGATCAATGAAATCGACAAAACCATTCGACAGGTTTGGGCATATGGAAAAGAAAGAGGAGAAGAGACCTACAGTCGCGTTGTTTCAGGTATTGGCTCTCTGGATGAAAAGGACAATATTTTATTTGCGCCAGGCGCAATAGATTATAACGGAGAGACTTACGGCAAGGTCATAGAAATCGATCGACAAAGCGGGCAGCGCCTATTCGAAGCTACTATCCGTGCGCCGCAGACCCTTTGGATCATCAGCTTTCACAACGTACATCGGCTGCCTATTTATCCAGATACACTGTAAGAAAAGAAATGTTAGGCGGGCTGTATTGGCTTGAGATCGGCCTTGCCCAGGTGCATTACATCATGCGGCTCATCATACTCAGCGCAACCGTCCACACCCAATAGCCCATTGTATTTTCCGTCAGTTCAAACCAGATGGGATACTGCAGCTCTAAGTCCCGGTTGCGAATGGTTCGAACAGCCCATTTGACCACTTCCACCAAAAGCATCAAACCCATAGCAACCAACAAAAAGGAAAGGGCCGTGGCAACGCTTCCAGCGCCGTCAATCATAAAAAAGCGACCATACAGTAACCCACCAACCGACATAACTACGATGTATGTCAGAGCCCTCCAATGGAGGTTGGATTCGCCTTTACGGGTCGGCTCCAGGATTTCTTCATCTAGTATTTCACGCATATCGTTGTCAGTTTAACCGATGAAAGGCTTTATCGTTCATCGCATCGTGAATTAATCTATACGATAATTAACAAGAAACTAACCAATTTCATCTATTTAGATTCTCTGAGTGCGTGATTTGGTGGGTTTGAACCCCTAAAATGTGTTAGATATTGCCTTCCCAGCTGAGATTTAGGAGGAGAATTTATACAAGCTCTTTTTCGCCCTATTTAAAAGGCTTAATTCTGGTAAATTAAGAGGCATTTTTTCGTTTAGACGACCTTTTTTCTTGGCATTTTATAAAAAATAGTATTATTTTTGTTTCCGATAGTAATGCTATCTTTTTAAATAGTAAGTAATTCATCGCTGACACTAAAACACGCAAATTATGACCAGTGCTCAATTCAGCCAAAAAATCGGTCCACAGCTAGCACCTCTCAAGTCTTTTGCCTATAGTTTGACTCGCAATGAAGAGGATGCGAATGATCTCGTGCAAGAGACAACTTTCAAAGCCTTCAAAAATCGGGAGAAATTCCGGCCAGGGACCAATCTTAAAGCATGGTTGATCACCATAATGAGAAATACGTTTATCAACAGCTACCGTACTGCTAAGCGGAAAAACATCCTTAGTGACGGTTCTTATAATAGCTACTTGGTCGATTCCAGTCGCCATGCTGTTGTCAATAATCAAGGAGAGTACGACATGCTTCACAATGAAATTTCCAATGTTATTGATCGCCTAAAGGACAAATACCGGGTTCCATTTTTGCTACACTACGAAGGCTACAAATACGATGAGATTGCCAAGGATTTGGATTTGCCACTAGGTACGATAAAAAGCAGAATCTTTATCGCGCGGCAAAAGATGAAGGAGCAGATGCAGTTGTTGTACAACTGATTATGTGCTAAAGAATTTCACCCAAGGTTATTTATCAAATCAGCTTGCAGTTGCCGCAAGCCGAACCGGAACAGATTACAGTGTCCCGGCAGCCCATTGGTAACCAGCATCCAACTTCTGGAAGTGCGCCTTGAGCTTTAATACCTTTGTTTGCGATTCGATCAGCTTTTGTTCCCGGCTATTCAACAAGAATATAGAGCTTTCTCCAATGCGAAACTTCTCTGTTTCTGCCTCTAATAATCTTTCATAGTTTACGACCATATCACGACCGAGATTGATTTGCTGTTGTACATTGAACAGTTGTTGTCTGTAGACATCCAGATAGGTCGCCAATTCCTGCCGCTTGTTTAGATACTTGAAATTTGTATCCCTGATTTTCAAATCCGCCTGCTGCAACTTACCTCTTTCCTTTCGCAGAAAAAGCGGGAATTCAAAAGAAACGCCCAGCTTGTAATTCTCTGTCCATACAGCATTCCACCAACTAGCATCGGAGCTGCCGTTGGAACGATTTGCAAAATCGAATTGATTGGCCAACAGATTGTATTCTACATCCAATCGAGGCTTCAATTCTTCCGCCTTCAAGCGTCTATCAACCTGTTGCTGTTCGAGCTGAAAGCGATAGCTCTGCAAATCTGGATGGGACATCAACAGCTCCTGGGTAGGCGTAGACAAGGTGCCGGGTGGAATATTGGGATTCCATATCTCAAGGTTTTCGGGTTCCAGGGTCAGTCCCACTTCCAGCGGAATTTCGTTTTTATACCATAGAAAGTTGGACAGCCGTTGCCGGGTATTGGTTACGACCAATACAGCTTCCTGCTGCTGCTGCCGACGGTTTTGTACCTGAAGAAAAGACTCCAAAGTATCTACTGCGGGCGATGCGCCCTGAATATAGCTCTCTCTCACCGCTTCGAATCGTTGTTCGGCCAGGCGAACCGCTTCCTCAATAATGCGCAAGGAAGCAACAGAAAACGACCAATCCCAATAGGATTTGGACGCGTCCAACAACAGATTGTTCACCATGCTTCTCCGCTCGGCCTCATTCCGTTGCGACAGTAGGCGGGCCTGCTGGAGAGCCGTCCGACGCTCGTCGATAAACAATCCTTGACCCAAGGACCATTTGACACCAATGACCGCCTGGCCATTGATCGGTAGGTTGTTCTCCGGATTGAGGAATATGCCATCCGACCACAAGTAACCCATTTTGAATTCGGCTCCAAACCAAGAAGGAATTTTCAAGGCCCCTTCACCGACCGTAAAGTAACGCTTGCCATCGAAGGACTTGCGATCAATGTCAGCCGACAACTTCGGATCAAACCCTCCGCGAGCAGCCAATTGGTTCGCCTCCGCCTGTCGGTTGAGCAAATCCGCTCGCCTGGCCATGGGATGATAGGTGCGTACCCATTCCAGATAGTCCGAAAAAGTAAAGACCTCCGTTGTATCTGCCGTTTGCGTCGTACCAGTTGTCGGCAGGAAGAACAGCAAGCTTCCAAACAAAAATATCAAGATGCAGGACCTCATTATTTAACTGATTTTATAGGCGCTTTCATTTTTGGAGAATCCGTATCCATCGACTCCGTAAACTCTGGTGGAAATCCGTTGAGCTGCCGCCACAATTCGTACCATAGTGGCACCCTTTTCAACAGTGCAATGCCCTCTGCTCCCGAGCCGACCCGCAAGGCTTTGGGCCAAGGTTTTTCTATATCGTTTGGCCCGACCAGCAGGCGGTACAGTCCATTTTCGCTCGTCATTTGATCCACAGCCACAATGTCTCCACTGAAGGTACCAAATGACATATTGGGCCAACCGTTAAAGACGATGGCCGGCCAGCCGTCAAAGATGAACCTGACCTCCTCCCCTATGTTGAGCAGCGGAAGGTCCATCGGGCGGATGAACAGCTCGACTGCCAATTCATAGTTGGCCGGCATGATGCTCACAAGAGCCTCTCCTTCCTTCAGCGTTTCACCAATCCCTGGCTTCAGCGCCTTGGTCACATAGCAATCCTGGGGAGCCGTGATGTAGTAAAAGCTGCTCCGACGTGCATAGTTTTCGTAGGTGTTGCGCAATTTGTTGACGCTACCTTCGGCATCAAACCGATTGGAGAGCGTACTAAACTTATCACTTTCCGTCTTGGCCATTTTGGCGGCATATTCATTGGCTAGGGTATTGAAAGTCAGTTTGGTAATTTCCAATTCATTCTGACTTTCCAGCAGCTTATTTTCAGTGGCAATCAACTTGGCTTTGGTAGATTGCATTTTGATGCGCTTCCCTTCCAAATCGCTAAGGGACTTGATGCCCTTTTGAAACAAGGTATCGGTTCGATTGTATTGGTATATGGCAATGTCGTAGTTGACGCGCGCCTGTTCGACCGCAGCTTTTTCACTCTCCACTTTCAGCTCAGATTGCCGAATCTTATTTTTGAGCTGAGACTGCTTGAAGGCCAACTCTTGTTCCATGGCCTGCAGCTGGTCTTCGAGTGCTCCGACTTTTCGAGCATACGATTCCACAGCGCCCTCCTTAGCCTCCAGCTGTAAGCCAGCTCGATCGACCAATTGTGGATCGAAATAATCTGCCTTGATCTCAGAAAGGTAGACGATGGTGTCTCCTCTTTTGATCAGTTGTCCTTCCCGTACATACCACTTTTCAATTCTACCGGCAATGGTCGAATGAATGGTTTGAGGACGTTGATCAGGCTGAAGGGTTGTCAGCTTGCCTTTCATCTGGACGTTTTGGGTCCAGGGGGTCAGCAATAACAACAGCAGGATGGTAAATGTGCCTACCAACCAATTTCGGAACATCCTGTTAGCCGGCGGCAACTCCGCCTGGCTAAAGACAGAATACTTGGAAGTATCCAGTCTGGAAATAATTGAATTCGGTGATATATTCAGCATGTCAGATTTATTGTTAAACCAAGAATACTTTTCCTAAAACAGCTCCCCAAGTCCTATGGCTAAAGCAACTGGTACATTGGGTTTTAATAGCTTCCCAATCAACTGGCGATTTTAGAATTCGTTTTGAAAATATTTTCATAATGAGGGCTCTTCTGTATCTCCTGGAAGGTGCCAGAATCGATGATCTTTCCTCTTCGCATGACCAGGATGCGGTCACAGAGTGCAGCAAGCTCTGGGTCGTCACTCACTGCAATGAGGGTCCAGCCCCTTTCTTTATCGGTCAACAGGCGAGCAATGTCTGTACGGTCTTTCTTTTCAAGGCTGTTGAAAACATCCTCCATAACCAAGAGGCGCGGATGACGGGCAATACTTCGGGCCAGGATGATTTTGGTTCGGATACTGCCAGGAACATTACGGCCGTCTGGCAACAGCTCAGTTTCAAAGCCATAAGGCTGCTTTTGAATGAATTCTTCCAGACCTACCTGCTGGCAGGCACGAATAACATCCTCTAGCTCCACCTCTGATCTACCCAATCGAATGTTGTCTAAGATCGTCCCTCTGAAAATATCCTCTTCAGAATTGTAATCACCAATCTGACGGCGCAAGTTGGGCAAGCAGAAGTTGCGCATGGGGATGTTGTTGTAACTCACACTTCCCTCGTAGCTGTTGTACAAGCCTGCTACGATGTTGACGAAAGTACTCTTACCAGCCCGGTTGTAGCCAGCAATACAAACCCTTTCGCCAGGGGCTATATCCATAGAAATGCCATCTAAGGTGGGGTTCTCATCATCCTCGAAGCGGAAGTACAAATCGCGAAGCGTAACAGACATCCCTTTTCCTGTATCGATCTCCTCGAAGAAAACGCCATTGTGGCGATCCAAGGGCATATCCGTCACTGTACCGATCTTTTCAAGGGCCGTCAGAACGTCGTAGACGGTCTCCATGGTCAGGATGAGCTTCTCAGCTGATGCCAAGATCAAAATGACGACGATTTCAGCTGCTACGAACTGACCAATATTGAGCTGGTTGTTCATCACCAGAATACTACCCAATAGCAGCAAAGCAGCCGTGATGACCGTCTTAAAAGCTACGATGTAACCATATTGCCAAAGCAAAATCCGAAAGTGTCCTTTCCGGGCTTTCAAGTAACCTTCAGTTAACTGATTGGTGTTGCGCAAGTTGAGCTTGCTATCGCCCGACAGCTTGAAAGTCATCATGACCCGCGCCAACTCTTCCAACCAATGGGCGACTGCATATTTGTATTTACTCTCCTGCAAACTCGTCCGCAAGCCACCAGGACCGGTAATCCGGAAAATCAAAATCAGGATAAACAGCAAAACCATTCCGAAGAACACAAAGAAAGGATGGTAGAAGGACAGCAGAATCAATCCAAAAACGATTTGTAGCACTGCCGAGGAAAAGTCCATCAATATCTTGGGAACGCCCTTTTGCAGGGTCAACGTATCAAAAAAGCGGTTGACCAATTCCGGGGGATATTCCCGTCGCATGCTTTCCAAGCGAATGTGCGGCAAGCGAAAGGCGAATTCAAAGGCAGAACGCGTAAAGATTCTCCTTTGAATGCTCTCTGTTACTGTTAGCTGCATCACCTTCAATACGCCAGCCAAGGAAGTACCCAAGGTCACGATGGCAATCAAAATGAGCAGAGAAGAAGACATTGTACCACCAGCAATCAAACCAATAATGGCTTGTATCCCCAGGGGCAAGGTCAAGGTGATGAGACCTGCGAAGATGGCGTACAGATAAATGTAGCTGATGTCCTTCTGGTCGGGTTTCAGAAGGGCGAAAAAACGCTTGAGTGGCTTCCAGCCGATTGCTTTATTAGCAGTTTCCATGTGCTATACGATAGCTTTAATTCAGAAAAAAGGTGTAAAACTACTATAAAGAACAGTAATACTATCATTTTGTTTTCTAGTAGGGCTGTTTTAGCAGAAAAAATTCACCAAAAAACTTCCTTTTACCATCTTGGAAACTCCTAATTTTTACCATTCCAACAGCAGCAACAAAATTCATTTCTCAAAACCAACCATAATCGTTGGCAAACAGCAACTTATACCATAAAAATAGTAAGCAAACAGCCGTTTCACCAAATGATTCAACCTTTTGGGAAGCTCATTTTCGCTTTGAGTGCTTCTATGGTTTTTTCATGCGGTGTTGGTCGGCCATCCTCATCAACTTTAACAAAAACAATTTTATCAATCGTAATGATCGTCTTTTTGGTAAAAAGGTTCCGCACTTCGCATTCAAAGGTAATAGAGGTCCTTCCGACCCGGAGCAGGTCCAATCCAATTTCTACGACATCGGCTTGCCGGGCAGAGTTCACAAAGTTGATTTCTGAAATGTACTTGGTCACCACCCGTTGCGCTTCCAGCTTGGTCATGGCATAAATACCAGCTTCCTCATCGATCCAGCGCAGGAGTTGGCCTCCGAATAACGTATTATTGGCGTTGAGGTCTTCCGGCTTTATCAGTTTACGCGAGTAGAATTTCATAATTTACCTGGTTCTTTTGACAGTCAATCAGTGCAGTGGCGCTTCTCTAATTTGCCGCAAAAATAACAGAATCTTTCGTTCAATCATTCATACGGACACCAATGGGCTGTAAAATGTTCGCTTTCCACGATGAATTTTGGGTTAAAAAATTAAGAGCCACGCTGAAATTCAGGGTGGCTCTTACAGAATCGGTTCCAAAAATCTTTTTATCTATCGCCTGTCACTTGTAGGTTTGGCTCTTTGAAAGAAGTGATGCGCACTTCGGTACGTCGGTTCATTTGGTGCTCGGCCTCACTGCAGGATACACCATCGACGCAGCGATTGGTCGTTTTGGACTCGCCAAAGCCTCTAGCGGTCACCCTCGATGGGTTGATGCCTCGTTTGATGAGGTATTGACGGGCCTCCAATGCACGATTGTGGGACAGATTGCGGTTGTATGCTTTCGACCCTCTGGAATCTGTATGTGATTCCAAGGATATTTTCATGCTCTGATAGGTTTTCATCAGGTACAGTACACGATCCAGGTCTAGGCTGGCATCTCCCCGAATATTGAATTTATCGAAATCATAGTAAATATCTTTGAGCGAAATAAGCTGCCCTTCCACAAAATTTCGGTTGGGATCACCTAGGAAGTGCATGCGCAGCATCTCGGGGGTCCAATCTACCACAGTGGGTTGGGCGGGTGCCACCGGATAGGGCTGTGGCTGGTAAGTGGTTACGGGCTGATAGGTTGTGACAGGTTGGTAAGTGGTCACAGGTTGATAGGTCGTAACGGGCTGGTAGGTCGTTACAGCTTGGTAATTGGTCATAGGCTGGTAGGCGGTGGGCGGTGGCATGGGGGTGCTGGTAGCGGGATAGGCAGGCGGCGGTGCTTGCGGATAAGTGACAGGGGGCGCATAAGCCACAGACTGGCGCGGGACTAGGTACAATCGAAGTGCTAGTTCCACTTCACTTTCACAATCTTCCTGCATTGGCTCGATGTAGTCAAAGTCCTCCTCAAAGCCTTCGTGGGTGGCGCGGATGCGGTATTCACAGTTACAAGGTATACACAATTCAAAGCGGGCATTCACATCGATGTCGATCACTTCTTCCCTCTTTTCACATTTTCGAAGTAGGGTTACGGTAGCTTGTGGCATTTCCTCCCGGCTTTGCTTGTTCAGGACCACGCCTTTTATAGTGTAGCATTTCTCTTTTTCCAATTCAATACAGTAATTATCTGTCGTCCGAATGTCTCGGGCATCCACTATTTGCTCAAAAGGCACATAGCCGTCTTGCTCGACTCGTATGCGATATTTGACGTTGGGAGCTACGGCATGTGCCACCCATCCTTTGTCGTTGGTCGTTCGGCTGATTTCCTTTGCGGCTTTTCTATTTCGCTTCTGCTGGACCCCCAATACAAATTTTTCTCTTTCTTGATCCATTGGTTCGAGGGTTAGTAAGAGATCGTCATCGCCCGTCTGGTTTTGCCCCTCCTCAAAGACTTCAAGCAGATGGACAGAAGCACCCGAAATCCGAGCACCAGTATTCTGGTCCGACACACAAATTCTGCGTTCCATGGCACCACCGTCATCGTACCAATCGCCATTGCGCAAATACCAGGAGTAAATATCGTCTCCACCAAAGCCACCTTCTCGATTGGAACTCAAAAAGCCCTTGGTTTTGGTCTGATCGATGTAAAACCCAAAGTCGTCTTTGGCAGAATTAAAGGGCTTACCGAGATTTTCTCGCTTTGTCCAACGACTTGCTGCCCCATCCTCTTTCTGCTTCGATGCCACATAAATATCCAAGCCACCCAGGCCCTTAAAACCATTCGAGGCATAGTACAACTGACCATCTGCTGCAATGAATGGAAACAATTCATTACCAGAGCCATTGACAACCGATCCCAAGTTCACTGGTTCGGACCACATACCGCCAATAAATTCAGAGGTGTAGATGTCCAGTCCACCAAAGCCGCCCGGTCGATTAGAGGCAAAATACAACGTCCGGCCGTTGCGGGCCAAAGTCGGATGGCAGGTGGTAAATTCGTCGCTGTTGAACGGCAATTCTTCCGCCTCTTGCCAGTAACCTTCATCAGAAGTAAAGGCTTGATAAATCTTCAAATCGATGAGTCCTTCCTTACTTTGCCCATCGTAATTGTTGCGCGTAAAAATCATCCGCCGATCTCCACCGGTAAAACAGGCCACCCCATCGTGGAAGCGGGCATTGATTTCCCCATGCAAGGGGGTGGGCTTTGAAAACAGACTGTCGCTGATGCGCTGGGCATAAAAAAGGTCCGAAAAATTATCATTGGTCCAGTGATCCAAATCTACAGCCAGCCCATCCCGCCCGCGAGTCGAGGTAAAGACAACGCCTTCCTTGTAGGGAATCGGACTGAAATCCAGGTGAGCCGTATTGAGGTCTTTTTGATTGTAAAGTACCACATTTCTGCGCTGACGAAAAAAGTCGATTTCATCGCAGTCGCGGATAAAATCCCGGTAGTTTCTATCTGCAGGCTCAGCCAATTCGCGGTATTTCTCAAACCAATCAACGGCATCCTCACAGTTGCCATTGCTCTGCAAAACCTGTGCGTAATGCAAATAATGCTGAGGGTCTTTGCTTTTGTCAATAAACTTGGAATACCAAAACTCAGCATCCTCTGTTCGATGGTTTAGGCGAAAACTATTGGCCAAGTGCGCCATCACTTCTACATTTTCCCGCTCTTCTTTGGGCAAGCGATTGTAGAATTTGACAGAAGACATGTAACCAAGGTCGCGATACAGCTTGTCTGCCCTTTTCTTGTCATTGTTCCTTTTGGAAGAATTCGACTCGGCAGTTGGAGAAGTGTTGGTCGTCCTTTGCTGCGCCTCCGCAAGGGGTACTTCCAAGCAGAAAGCCAGCAGACTTACCAAAAATAGGATCACATATTTCATAATAAAATGAGTTTACAATGCTTTTAAAAAAAACGGATGTTGTTGAGCCGCAAGCCCGTTTGAATCAAACTGTACTCCACCATGACTTCAAAGCTCCCAGGAGAATAATTGCTCAACTCCGTCAGCGTAAAGTCGACGCCTAGCCCTACCTTGATTTGATCTGTCGCCTGGAATTGTGCAATCGCATCGAAAGAATCTTGCAAACGATACGAAGCCCCGATCAAAAAGCGATCGATGAAGACAAAGCTCACGTTAAAGTCAAACTCGAAAGGCGCATGCGGATTGTAGGCAAATAAAATCCCTGGCCTTAGCTTGACGTTGCTGTTGAGCCTGGTCACAAAACCTCCCATCAAGTAGTAGGTTCGATGGGCGTTCAGACTAATGCTCGAAATCGGCTCATCGGCATAGACGGTAGTCTTTAGGATGCGGGGAATCGAGGCCCCGACGTAGTAATTTCGATCCATAAAATACACACCGACACCAAAGTTGGGATTCAGCTTCGAGCTGACAGCGTTGGGAACAAAATCATCACCTACATCCAAAGGGTCGGCCCGATCCCAGTGAATTCTTCCGTATTGCAATTGGCCAGATAAGCCTACGCTAAAGGTTTTGTACTTATCCATCTTGATGCGATAAGCATACGACCCCTCGATATTGTAAGAGTTAAGAATACCAATCTCGTCCGCCACAATGGAAAGCCCTACGCCGTTTCTTTTATTCATAAATGGTGTATGAGCCCACAAAGTGTAGGTCTTTGGCGCGCCGGTCACCCCTGGCCATTGGTTGCGGTAGTGCGCCGCCATGGTCAATGCCTCCCGACTACCAGCATAGGCCGGATTCAACGCCAATTTGTTAAACATATACATCGTGTAATGTATATCGTTTTGGGCGGTCAGCAGACTGCTTAACCCTAGGAGCAAAGCTCCTAAAATGTGTAGTTTTCTCATTTTTTTGACTTATTTAACTCACCTCCAAAATTTATCTATTCAAAGTGAAGAATCCCTGTATCGGTCTCTTGTCAGGCTCTAGTTGTAAGATGTAGAAGTAGGTACCTGGCGGCAAGGTCTCCCCTCGATAGGTTCCCTCCCAATCGTTGAGATACGGACCAGCCTCGTATACTTTATCTCCCCATCTATTGAATACTTTGATCTTATTGCCTGGATAGTTTACCAAGCATGGAATCGTCAGTGCGTCGTTCATTCTATCACTGTTGGGCGTCAGGACATTTGGCACCCAGCAATCTTCAACCGTCGTCGTATTTTCCATGACTGTGATGTAGATGATCGCTGTATCGCAAGTCGTTGGACAATTCGCATTGCAGAGCTGGTAGATAAAAACATCTTGTCCAAAGAAGCCAGCATCTGGTACATAGTCCATAATACCATCCTCAATGCGATCGGAAAGCAGACCATTTTCGGGTCCTTGAATCAGCTGAATGCTCAAATCGGAAATGTTATCAATCTGATCGTTGCTCAGTAGCTCTTCCCCAATCAAGCTGTCTCGGAATGGAATGAAGTAAGACTCTGTGTTGGCCAGCGGCAGCTCCTCTCGGATCACCAGCAAGGTATCAGACGAAAAGTCCTTACAAGTGCCATTGGACAGACTCCAAACAAATACGTTCTCTCCCATGTCCAAGTCGTCTACAAAAGTGGTGGAACTGAACGGTTCGATGATTCTCGCACCGGATGCTGTCAGCCACTCCCCTGTCCCAATACTGGGCGTTTCAGCCTTTAACACCGCCGTTTGGTCGTTGCAAACATAGAGCAGTGGTTCTGTTATGAAGGCTTGAATCGATGGTGCTTCATTGACCGTTACGACGACAATGTCTGTGGCAAAGTCTGGACAGACCCCCTCAGAAAGTGTCCAACTGAATTCATACGATTGACCTACTGCCAGCCCTGTAATTTCTGTATTTGGATTATTTGGCTCTGCGATGACGACCCCCAGGCTTGCCTGAGCGAGGCTCTGCGTCCAGACCCCTTCGGCTGTCAGCGGCGGGTTGGCATTCAGCGTCGTGGTAGAACGTCCGCAAATATCAATGTCATTTCCAGCAAAAGCCTCATCACCAGGTACCAGTGTCACCGTGATGACGACGGTGTCCGCATCGTAGTCTGTACAAGCGCCATTGGACAAAGACCACACAAAGATGTTGTCTCCCTCCTGCAGGTCGATTACCTCACTGTTTGGCAGGTCCGGATTCGAAACCGTAGCGCCCGTCAGTGAGGCCCATTGACCACTACCAACGCTCGGTGGCTCGGCATCCAAGTTGACAACCGTGGTGGCACAGACCGCAAGGTCGATACCGGCATCTGCCTCGTTTGGTGGAATTTCATCGACGACCAGCAACGTTCGGTTCGATAAGGGCGCTCGACAATTTCCAGCCACCATCACCAAGTAGTATTCACCACCATCTGCTGCTGTTAGGTTGCTCAATAAGAGCTCTGGCTCCACTGTCGTAGCGACCAATTCATTGGTAAAGGCTTTGTACCACTCAAAGCTGAGGTCGACACCATTTGGCACCGAGATCGGACTGGAAACCGATAGAGTGATCTCTCCACCTTCACAGACCGGGCCGTTGTTAACAATCGTCGGTACTTCCAACTGCGGCTGAACATAAACAATCGTCGTTTCAGAAATCACCGTCGCACAACCATTTAAATCAATCACCACATAGTAACTGCCCACATCCTCCAGTCTGACGTTTGTGATGACAGGGTTGGGCTGCGTCGAACTAAAGCCATTTGGCCCAAACCATTCATAAGTCGCCCCAACGATGATCGGCACATTCAATTCTACGGTATTACCTTCACAGGCCGGATCAGCTTGCGTTGTATTGTTGGAAGTCACCGGAGGATTCACCGTACTGAAAACTGCAACATTCACACCATTCGATGGCGAGGCAGTACAACCGTCGATGGTCACTGCCACCGTATACACCCCAGCATCACTTCCGTCTACATTGTTGATGAAGAAATTTGGTATATCCGTCGTTCCGATGGAGATACTTCCATTGCCATCATCCAAGAACCATTCGTAGGATACCTGCGTACCACCAGATGCGGTTGCAGCGCTCAACTCTAAGCGATTTCCCTCGCAGATAAAGTCCGAGTTAACAGACAACTGAGCAGTCTGTGGACGCGTTCGTACATTCACCTGTATGGTCTCTACCTCTGATTGACAACCGTCCACAGATTCTAATTGCAAGCGATAGGGGCCGGACATTTGGGCATCCACATCCAAAAGTGTCAATGGATAGGAACCCGTTACGCCTGCTGTCGCTGCAAAGACAAACCCGTTGGGTCCTCTCCAAGTATAGCTAACCGGACCATTGACTGGGATCGTATTGATACCGGCGAGGAATACATTCTCCCCCTCACAGTAAGTACCACCCCCAGACAAATTGGAAATAACAGGCGCTTGCAGAATCTCGACCGTGCTTGTGGCCATTGGGTCGGAAAGGCAACCTTCAGCAGTTTCTACTCGCAGATAGTAGGTATAAAAACCAGGAGCCGGTGGGCTTACTTCCAATACTCGTTCTGTAGAAAATGGAGGAATCGGTGGTGAACTGGCATCCGGATCGTCTTCGTACCAAGCATAGCTGGCACCTGCAATCGACCCAGCCTCTAAGGTAACGGATGCCCCCATACAAGCTGGCCCACTATTGCGAGCGGTCGCCACGGGAAGCTCTATCACCTCCACAGAAGCTAGTTCGCTGGAAGGCGCTTCACAACCATCCACCTCGACAATGACGTAGTATGGACTAACTGCAGCAGCATCTGTGGCTGCTATGTCTAAATCTCGGGTAGTACCAATCAAATCACCCACTCCATTGTACCATTTGTAGGCTATGGTGGAACCATTGTAAAACTGCTGTATGCGCAATTCGATCACCTCATTTGCACAAACTCGATCGCGTGTCAGTATCGATGCTTGTGGTGGACTCGGTACGATGTTATCCACTACTATGCTATGTGTACTTTCACAACCGCTCACGCTGGTCACCAAAAGGGTATAGGTTCCATTGGCTGCAACAGCTACATTGGCAATTTGAGGATTGATAGCACTTGAGCTAAAGCCATTTGGACCACTCCATTGATAGGTCGCTGCATTAACGGCATTGGCTTCCAGGCGGAGGATACCTCCTTCACAGATCACCGTTGTTGTGGCTGTTGGGTTGGCACTCGCTTGTTCAAAGACTTCCAATTCGTATACGTCCGATCGAATGGTACAATCATCCACTACAATTTCAACTTCATAAGCACCCACATGCAATGCCTCATTCAAGGGACTGATAACGATTTGGTTGGTATTCAAGCCCGTGATATTCGTTGTACTGGGTACGGTCCAACTGTAGTCAACTGAAGCACCACTGTATACTGGCACCGTCAGAATAATTTGATCGCCATTGCAAGCCGGCCCGGTACTGGCAATTACTGGTTGAGGTATTTGATCGCTGATGCCACTCACTTCCACAACACCGCTTGCCGTACATCCATTAACATCTGTTACGACCAATTCATAAGAACCATTGTTAGTAGAATTTGCATTTGGAATAAGTGGATTTTCAACAAAAGCTGTAAAACCATTCGGGCCACTCCATTGGTAGGATACGATTTGACCACTTCCAGGAACAACTCCTCCAGAAAGGCTCAAATCGGAAGGCGCACAGTCTGGATTTAAAGTATAATTCTGGCTTGGCGTAACTGTAGGCAAGTCATTAACGGTCACCGTCGTTTGTGCCAATGGATCAGACAGGCAGCCATCAGAAATAACCGTTAATTCATAAATCGTCGTACCATTCAATCCATAGATGATCGGGTTTTGATCTGTTGAAATGATGGTCGGACTACCTGCTATTCGCCATTCGTACGCGGCTCCATCTATCGTACCTGCAAACAGTTGTACATCTTCTCCCCTACAAATGGCTCCGTTATTGGAAGCACTTGCTATTGGCAAATCTTTTACCTCTACATTCACAGGCTCAGAAACCGGAGATGCACAACCATCGACCGTCACTTGGACCCGATAAGGTGATACGGCCAGGACGCTATTCGCTGCCAGAGTGATGGTTTGACCATTGCCGATCGACTGCCCACTCCCATTGGTCCAGTTAAAGTTTAGGCTGCTTCCAAAATAAGCTTGCGGGACACTCAAGACAATTGTACCATCCTCACAAACCAAATCTTCCGCAGTAATGGTTGGCTGTACCGGACTCGGAACAATATTACCAACAACGATGCTTGCTGTGGCAATACATCCGCTGCTACTCGTCACTTGTAAGCTGTATGTACCATTGTTGGCAATACTCACATTCGGTATGGTTGGATTGGCTGCCACAGACAAGAATCCATTGGGGCCGGTCCATAAATACTGGTTGGCACCAACTGCATTGGCGGTCAATACCAACTGCTCTCCTTCACAAATAGGGCCTGCTGTAGCCGTAGGCGCCAACTGCGGGGAGGTAAATACATCCAACTCATAAGTATCAGATTCTAGGATACAATCATCCACCTCTACCCTCACGCTGTAAGTCCCTTCGTGTATTCCCGGGTCAACCGGGCTGATGGTGATTTGATGGCTGTTCAATCCAGTGATGTTGATCGTCGTCGCATTCGGTGTTGTCCAAATATAATCTACATTCGAACCGCTGTACATCGGTATCGTCAGTACAATCTCATCCCCATCGCAAGATGGTCCACTGCTGCTGATGACAGGTACTGCTACCGCATCGACAATGGTCGTGACTGCTACGCTGGCGCTGGCTGTACATCCGTTGGCATCCGTCACCTGCAAGGTGTAAGAACCATTGTTGGCAGTCGTCGCATTCGGAATGACCGGATCGGCGACTGCTGATGTAAAGCCATTTGGTCCGATCCAGGAATAATCAACGATCGGGGCATCACTTGTCAGAATATTTGCTTCAAGCATCAAATCTGTTGGTGTACAATCCGGACTCAACGTATAGCTAGCCTGCGGATCAAGGGTTGCTGACTGATTGACTGTAACGGTGGTCGTTGCCAGTGGATCAGATACGCAGCCGTTGACTATGACGGTCAATTCATAGATCGTCGTTGCCATCAAGTTAGAGATCAATGGTTCTCTTTCTGTCGAGATCAAAGCACCACTGCCTGCAATACGCCATTCGTATCTAGCTCCGTCGATTTCATCTGCCGACAGTTGAACTTGATCCCCTGCACATATCGGCCCATCATTGAAAGCTTGCGCCGTCGGAATCGGATGAATTTCTACCATGATTGGATCAGAAATACTGACACAACCATTGGCATCTGTTATGTGAACCTGCCATTCTCCAGCCAGGTAAGCCGGATTACCAGCCACCAAGGTTGTTGTCGGAACCGTCGTCGTCAGTCCAGGCAACAATAAGGTCGTTGCACTACTTCCCAACGGTCCAATCCACTCGTAGGTCGCAGCAGAACTACTCGTCGTCAAGACCAGCGGCTCTCCCTCACATATCGAAGTGGAAGCGGTAATGGTTGGTTGGTCCAATGCCGTTTGGATGTTATTAACTGTCAAGCTCTCTGTGACAATGCAACCACTGGAATTGGTTATTTGAAGGGTGTAGGTACCATTGTTATTTGCTGTCACATCATTGATGATCGGATTGGCCAAATCAGATGTAAAGCCTGCAGGTCCACTCCAACTGTAAGTAAGCGGCGCAACTCCTGTGGCATTGGCCGAGAGTTCCAATGTACCACCTTCGCAGATGTTTGTCACTGTAGCAGAAGGTACTGCCGTAGGGCCATCGAGGAGCTGTAGTTCAAAATCAGCGGCAGTCAATACACAGCCATCCACATCAATGGTTACACTATAGCTTCCTTCATGCAAGGCAGCATTCACAGGACTAATGGTAATTGCATTGCTATTCAGGCCACTGATATTCACTGTTGTTCCAGCAGGTGTCGACCAAGTATAGGTCACATTCGACCCTGTGTAAAGGTCCACACTCAACTGCACACTTCCCCCTTCACAGCTTGGTCCACTACTGCTGATGATTGGAAGATTGACAGGATCAACGACCGTACGCACTTCAACACTGCCACTCGCTGTACATCCATTTTCATCGGTTACCACCAACGTATAAGACCCATTATTGACACTCGTTGCATTCGGGATGACCGGATTAACAACCGCAGACGTAAAGCCATTCGGTCCGCGCCAATCATAGGCTACGATGGTTCCACTACCATTGAATGCGTTGGCGTCCAATTCCAATGCACTGGGCGCACAATCCGTTCCGATGACATAGTTTGCTCCGGGGAAAACAGTCGGTGGATCGTTTACAACAATCGTCGTCGTATTTATTGGATCAGACACACAGCCCTCCACGATAACTGTAAGTTCAAAGGTCGTTGTACTGGTCAAATCAGGAATGTTCACCACTCTTTCCGTAGAAATGATGTTTGCACTACCTGCCACACGCCACTCGTAAGTTGCATTTGGCAATGCGTTGGCGATCAATAAACCATCTTCACCGGGACAAACAGCACCGCCATTAGAAGCAATGGCAACGGGCAATTCCTTCACAAGTACATCCATTGGCTCTGACAATTCAGAACTACAACCATCGACGGTTACAGCCAAGCGATAGGGCGGAATAGCAATGGAACTGTTTGCAGGAATAGACAAATCGCGATTGGCACCAATCACTTGCCCTGCTCCATTCGTCCAACTGTAAGTCACAGCTGTTCCAGTGTAGGTTTGTTGTACAAACAATTCAATGGTTTCTGTTATACACAATGGACCATTGCTTGTCAGGACAGGCGTTACAGGTGTTTCCATGATGTTGTCGACCAAAACACTACTTGTCGTACTACAACCATTGATGGAACGCACAGTCAAAGTATAGGTACCATTATTATCCGTTGTAACATCTGTGATTTGAGGGTTGACCGCTGTGGAACGGAATCCTTGTGGCCCATCCCATTCGTAGGAAGTGGCATCGGTTGCGTTAGCCAGTAAAGAAAGACTTCCTCCTTCACAAATAATTCCTATCGTCGCTGTTGGAGCGGCCGTCGGCGTGGCAAACACTTCCACATTGTAGGCCGCTGATGCCAAGGTACAACCATCTATGACTACCGTCACTGAATAATCGCCTTCATGAATCGAAGCATCCACAGGGCTGATGACGATCTGATTCGTATTCAAACCGCTGATGCTGTCTGTGGTGCCGCCTGGCGTCGTCCAGGTATAGCTAACCGAAGAACCGCTGTAGCTGGGTATGCTCAGAATGATCTGTTCGCCTTCGCAGCTCGGGCCGCTGCTCGCAATTACAGGAAGGGCCGGAGAATCGCTGATGCCCGATACCTCTACCGTCTGGCTGACGCTGCAGCCATTGGCATCGGTCACCGTCAAACTGTACGAGCCATTGTTGGCAGGGGTCGCACCGATGATCGTTGGATTGGCTTGGGTGGATTGGAAATTATTCGGCCCACTCCATGCATAGGTTGTAATCGCGCCATCGCCGGCTGTAGCATTGGCACTAAGGCTCAAGTCCGCTGGAGAACAGTCGGCATTCAAGGTGTAAGTATAGTTCGGAGTGGCTGTCGGTGCATCGTTGATCGCTATGGTTGTTAGAGCCACTGGATTGGAGATACAGCCGTTTACAATCACCGTTAGCTCATAGGTTACGTCTGTCAATTGGCCATTGATCGTCGGATTTTGGGCCGTCGAGATGATTGCGGGGCTGCCAGAGATGCGCCATTCATACACCGCACCTGGGATCGTATTGGCAAATAGTTGGGCCGCTTCGCCTAGGCAGATGTTGCCACCGTTGGTCGCAATGGCGGCTGGTAGGCTGTCTACTTGTACGGCTACCCCTGCCGAGATTGGAGAGGTGCAGCCATCTACTGTTACAGATACTCGGTAAGGAGATACTGCATTGGCGGCTGTGGCGGATAGACTTACTGTACTCATTGTACCGATGGTCGTTCCATTGCCATTGGTCCAGTTGTAGGTGATCGTTGTACCACTGTATTGCTCTT
>JBCCSZ010000031.1:0-35538 GCA_039199225.1 Bacteroidota bacterium | reverse complement strand
GTTTTTGCCCATACCTGTTCCCAAACCGCATCAATTTTTTTGGCCATGCGCGCAAATAAAGCCTTCTTTATTTTTTATTATTTATACATCTATGTTTTTAAAAAATTTCAAAAACAACTCGACTCTGCCATAGAACAATCACTGATCGACGTACAGCAAGCCAGCCGTCGCCTACTGGAATTGACAGATGAACAAACCGCCCAAATCCTACACGAGCTGGCAGCCCTCTGTCTGGAAGAGAAAGATTTTCTTCTCCAAGAAAACCGCAAGGACTTGGACCGAATGGACCCCAACGACCCCAAATACGACCGACTGCTGCTATCCGAAAAAAGACTCCAGGGCATTGCTCAGGACCTTCGAAATGTGGCCGCCCTCCCCTCGCCACTCAATCACCGGCTGGAAAAGCGGCAATTGCCAAACGGCCTTCAGATACAGAAGCTCAGCGTACCACTAGGGGTCATCGGCATCGTCTTCGAGTCCAGACCCAATGTAACCTTCGATGTTGCAGCACTCTGCCTCAAGTCTGGCAACGCCTGCGTACTAAAAGGTAGCCGAGATGCCCACGATTCCAACATTGCCATCGTACAGCTCATCCATCGGGTACTGCAAAAGCATGGCCTCGAACAAGCAGTCTACCTCGCACCAAGCGAAAGAGCCTCGCTGGCACAAATACTACAAGCAGATCAATACATCAACACCATCATTCCCAGAGGCAGTCAAGGGCTGATCGATTTTGTGCGAAACAATTCTAGGGTTCCGGTCATTGAAACGGGCGCTGGCATCGTGCATACCTACTACGACAAGAGCGCCGACCTGTCCAAAGGCCAGGCCATTATTACCAACGCAAAAGCTCGCCGCGTCAGCGTCTGCAATGCATTGGATACCTTGATTGTGCATCAGGACCGATTGGAAGACCTCCCAACGCTTTTGCAAGCTCTTGGAAAAGAACACCAATGCCAAGTATTTGCCGACAAGGCAGCCTTTGAAGTGCTGGAAGGAAAGTATCCGGAGGAGTTGTTAAAGCCAGCAACAGATGATGCATTTGGAACAGAGTTTTTATCTATGAAGATGTCTGTCAAAACCGTTTCTTCACTCAAAGATGCTGTGGAGCATGTCGCCCGATACAGCTCTAAGCACAGCGAAGCCATCATAGCCGAAGACGAAGCCTCCCTGGACTACTACCTCAAGCATACCGATGCTGCTGTTGTCTATGCCAACACATCGACCGCTTTCACCGATGGCGCACAATTCGGGATGGGAGCTGAGATCGGCATCAGCACGCAGAAGTTACACGCCCGCGGCCCCATGGCCCTGGCAGAGTTGACCAGCTACAAGTGGATCGTTAAAGGCAACGGGCAGATCAGATCATAAGCTACTTATCCAGGCGTTCAAACAATCGGCCAGAAATACTTAGGAAGTCATTCTCTGTTATCAAACCAATCAACTCATCGCCATTGGTCACCGGCAAGCAGCCTAGCATGTTTTCCCGCATTCGGGTCATGGCCTCCAGAATGGTAGCATTGGGGCTGATGGTAATGGGATTTTCGATCATAATGTCTTTCACCAAGTTACTCTTTCCGTTGAGTTTGTTGTTGCGGACCATGTGACGAAGGATCAGCCGGGCAGTTACCAAGCCAACCAGTTTGCCTTTAGCATTTTCGACAGGTGTGTAGCGCATGCGGCGCCAGTCCATCATTTCAGCTACCAGCTCGATGATGTCCTGGGGTTGAACGGTGAATAGGTCGGTTTGCATAAACTCTTCCACCTTTAGTTGGGAAGGGCGGTAGTCGGGTAAATCTTTCAATTCAGGGATTTTCCATTTGTGAACGGGAATTTCTTTTTCCTGATTTTTGATGATCGTAGCCGTTAGGCAGGTCAGCGCCTCGTCGCGGGTGGTTTCTTCCATCAGCTTGGTGAGGGTACGCAACTGCCAGCGAGCCCCGTTGGAGTGTTTGCGGGTGCGCTCTCTGATGACGCCCAAATAGCGATCAATGTCTTTGCTGTCTATTTTGAAGTTTGTCAAACCTTCCCGAGCGCGCGGCAGCAATTCTTTGAGTACCAAGTCGCGGACGGTGATTTTTTGATCTTTGAACCAAGTGAATTTGGAGTCGATGCCGTAGCGTGCAGCCTTCCCGAAGTTGTCGCGAATATCTGCATAAGAAATGTGCTGGCTGATGTCGTCGAACTCCTGTCCCATTTGTACCATTGCACCAAGCCAGAAGGCGGCATTGGCCGTTTCGTCTATGACAGTAGGGCCAGACGGCAGCACCCGATTTTCGATCCGGAGGTGGGGCTTACCGTTGGGGCTGATGCCATAGCAAGGGCGATTCCAGCGATAGACGGTAGAATTGTGTACCTGCAAAGCCCGAAGTTTTGGCACCTTTCCTTGGGCAATCGTTTCGATGGAATTTTCTTCAACATCTCCGCTGATGAGTACGCGGAAGCGTGCAATGTCTTCCCGGTAAATATCCAGAATGGAGCCTTTCAACCAACCATTGCCGAAGTTGACACGTGGGCTGCGCTCGCGCATGTGATCGTGGGTCGTGCGGGTATCGAGCGCCTGTTGGAAGAGGGCGATGCGGGTTTCGTGCCAGAGCCGCCGTCCGAACACAATGGGCGAATTGGCAGCCACCGCCATAACTGGTGCCGCCAAGGTTTGAGCGATGTTGTACATCTTGACAAAATCGTTAGGCGACACCTGCAGGTGGACCTGAAAGCTGGTGTTGCAAGCCTCTAAAAGAGGCGTGTCGTGCTTGACCAGTAATTCATCAATGCCCAACAAGCGCAATTCGTAAGCCGCTCCTTGTAATTGTTCGTTGATGGACTCCATCAGTGCATAGTAGCGCTTCTTGGGGGTGAGGTACTCCATATCTAAGTGGAATTTGCGCAGCGTCGGCAAAATTCCCGTTAGTATGACTTTGGCATCCAAGCCCTTGAGCTTTTCTCGTATGCGCGTGAGGTTCTTGAGGTTTTCCTCCTCCATTTTACTGAGGCATTTCCCTTTCAGCACCCGCGGCATCATGTTCGTTTCCAGGTTGAAGCGCGCCAGCTCTGTCTCCACCCAAGAATAGTTTTTCATTTTTTCCAGCGCTTCCATGGCAATGGGGGCCGGTTTGTAGGTACTGGCATCGACCATGCACAATTCTTGCTCGGCGCCAATCCGTGTAATGCCACTTTCGAACCAGTCGTGTTCCAACATATATTCGAGGGCTTGCACATCGTTTAGCAAATGCTGTACAAAACGATGCATATCTTTCTTATCTTTGAGGAGGTGGACTTTTTGTTCGCCCATAATTCTGACGGATTTAAGCGTGGGAAAATCGAGGTCGACGAAATGATGTCAAAACTGTCTGTCATCTGTCCAAATTGCCATTCATTGCAACTTGAGATGTGTTAATATAGACAGAAAATATTAACAAAGAAATATTTTTCATAAAATCCTGTTATGACCTTGGGTAGGAAGATGCTCCGGGGTCTGATAATTAACCTGAGTTGCGATGCGTGAAGGCTTCAAAAGAAATTTCCCATAAGTATTTCATAGGTCAAATAGTTGGGTTAAAAGCTTCCTCGGGCATGCACTACCAACCTCTTAGATGAGAATCGCAACTTGAATGACTCAATTGATATGATAAAAAGGATATTATTACTGATGCTGACTGCCGTGCTGATTGCCGGCTGTACGAAGCGAGATGAAAACATCTTATTCAACATCCCCTACCAAGTGGAGTTTGAAATCCCGGCAGGTTTGAATACCCTGGAAACCCATGTTTTCGAAATTTTCAATATCCCTACTCGCATAGACACCTTACTGGCCAACTTTAATATAGACCCCAACGATTTGCAATCCATCAACCCCAAGGAGTCGCAAATGGAAGTTACCCTGAATGGGTTGGACTACAGCTTTATCCGGGAGATGTCTGTTCAATTATTTGACAAAGATGATCCAGATGTCGACGTCGAAATATTTTTCCACCCACAGGTACCCTTTAATACGGGGAGTAGGCTTCCGCTGATTCCATCTCTGAGCAATGCGCAGGATTTTCTGCTTAAGGAAAGTATTAATCTACGGGTCGAGTTTCAACTGCGGGAGTTTTCCCCTCAGTTTATCCCAACACGCCTAAATTTTGTCTTAAAGGCTCTTTAGCACTGCTACTGAAACTCCTTCTTATTCCATTAAAATGCCACTGTTTTCCGGAAGGCTTCACCCGCTTTGATGGTCATTTCAAATGATTTCTTTATGCCTCTGACATCAGCACTTAAGGCTTTCATTTCAACGATATACAGGCCAGGTTGAAGAACAAATTTCTTTGGATTGGTTTTACCATGCTTGTAGGTGCGGCCGCTGGCAACATTTTTTCGGGCTTCTTTGGCGTAGATGGTCACTGTCGCATCAACCAAGGCCCCTTCGTGCGTTGCTCCGATAAAGGCTTCTCCGCTATCGAAATTCAGTTCCAGGCTATCTACTTTGCCGGCCTTGATTTCAAAAACTCTGACTCGATTGATCTCAGGCCCTTTCAGAAAGGTCGGCCATCCATGCAATTCGTAAGAACCGTTTGTCAAATCAGGAGCAACGCCTATTCGATGCGTCCGACCAGCCGTTAAGTTCTTTTTCTCGTCGACAGGTCTTACGCAAATAGCCGTATCCCAAAGCTTTTCTTGGAAGGCTTCCCTGACCATCTGTAGCTTGGTTGTCTCGTCGATTTGGCAATACATAGCACCACTCGCATCCAGCATGCAGAGGCTTAGACATAGATCGATGGCCAAGAGGATGTTGGGTAGAGGTTTCATTTTTTGATTCTTTGGAAAGTGGAGGCTACCTCAAGATACAACAAGCCAATGGCCCGGCAAAAGTACTTTTGCAGATTTTATTGAGAAAAAAGATGGATAAAAAGCGCGTGTTTAAGAAGAATAGCTATTTAAATGCTGATCGACCATGGTGCGCAAGACCCCAATGGCCAAATGGCGAGCATCCTTGGGCTTGATGTTTTTGGTCATAAAGTAATCTTCCAGACGGACCATCGATTGGAAGTACGTCACTCGAAGTGGCACCACCAGCTTGGCGTGCAAGCCTTCTTTGGCCGCCCACTTATCCAGTCCATTCCAAAGAGCGATGTGCCAGTTGTTGAGTTCTTCCGCTTTGAGGATGTCCAGCTTTTGAGGACTCAGCAGATAGCGCGCCCGGTCTGAGGCATAGGCCGCCACTTTGTTGGCGTCTGCCACTCCCTGGGGATTGAGGTCGGCAGCAATGGTGCGCAGCAGCTTCAGCTCTTGCCAGTTGACAAAATCATCGCATTGTTGCATGCCCAGCCCCAACTCACCACTGAAAGCTTGGGCAGCTTCCTTGGGATGTTGGCGAAGCATCCAGCAAGGTAGGTCTTTAGCCGTTTTGGAAATCGACTGTACACAGGCGAGGTGCTGCAGCAATTGATCCAGCGAGCGGTAGGAATAGTCCAGGGTGGCATCGAGCGGCACCTTCGTACCCTTGTATCCTTTGAAAGCTTTCTTGATGGCCGTATTCATCAAATCATCGACCTCCCTTCTCTGCCCCTGAGTTACAAACTTGACATAGGCCAAGTACACCTTTGCAACTGGATCAGCGGACGCCTCTAATTTCTTGGTAGCATTTCTAGTATCAGCTGCCAGAGTGTTGATGTAGTACTGCAACTGGCCCGGCCTAGTAGTTGAATTCATCTCACGGGTGTACTTTGCCAACAGGCTGTACTTGCGCAATTGGCTGTTTTGCTGCATGATCCGCTCATAGCCAGCGGCTGTACCCTTTCCGTAAAAACCATCCAAGCTACTGGTGTAGGCACCAGACTTTTTGAGTACTTTTTGCAGCTCCAATACAGAGTTTCGCTTGACGCTCTTGCGAATGGCCGGAGCAGGAATGGCCCTTGGCACCTGAAGCTGTATAGGCTGGTCATAAGACTGAGGAATGGCCTCTGCCGGTGGTGGTGTGGCTTCTTTTTCCGTGAGTGTCCCTGCCTCTACCAATGCAATGGGATCCTCTGTTTTTGGTGCTTCGCCTTTTTCCGTGACCGTCTCTTCGTAGGCATCCGGGATGGCCTCGATGGTATTTTGCTGCAACTCGCGGCCCGCCTCAAAGCTCGTGACCTCGTGCAACATGGCTTCATTGACATTCTTGATGAAAGCATCCTTAAAGCCACCACCTCGAATGGTTCGCAACCTCCTTTGAGCCATTTCGAGATCGTCGAACATGCCTGTCATAATTTTGAGCGATTTATCCACCTGTTGAACATATAGAGGCCCCGCCAAAGCATATCTTTCCCAGTTGATTTGATCATTAAAAGCAGCCGTTCCAAGCTGGATCATCGACTTCTGTACTCCTCGACTAAGGTCTTTTCGGGTGATGTAAGCATCCGGATAACCATTGGTTTTGATTTTTGCCAACACTGCCTCAGCAGATTTTTCGTTGGCATAATCTCCCAAGTAAATTCGGAGCAGGCTGTTGTCGAAGACTTCGGCGTACATAAACCCGAGGGGACGAATTTTCTCAAAATCTGCCAAATTAGCCTTCACAAAGGCGCCAACGTGGATGGTGTAGGTATAATCTTTGGAAGCAGTTTGAGAGTGCAGATGGAGGGAGGTTATGCTGAATAAACAAATCCAGCAAAGTTGAAGTGCAGCTTTCATCTTAATTTCGGTTTTTACAGTGTTTCTAACTTGGAAGTTAATCAATTTTCATGCTCAAATGGAAAAAATATGTCATTTTTCAAGCTAGGAACGCAAATGAAGCAGTAAATCATATGGGGATGCCACATAAATAATAGTATTTTCGCGATTATTTAGCCCAAGCCTTCTACTTCACAATCCAAGCCATTCAACACCAAGGTCTATTTTGACAAAAAGGACAAAGCCCTGAACACAACGTTTTTATGATAAATACTGAATTGCTAAAGAAGATATGTGAGACACCTGGTACCTCCGGGTTCGAGCAACAAGTCCGCCAATTGGTCATCGAACAAGTTACCCCACTGGTAGATGAGGTTTCTGTCGATGCAATGGGCAGTGTCATTGCCCTCAAAAAAGGTAAAGAATCCAAAAGAGTAATGGTTGCCGCTCATATGGATGAAATCGGCTTCATCGTGACACACATCGACGATGATGGCTTCGTCCGCTTTCACACCCTCGGTGGCTTTGATCCCAAAACATTGACCTCCCAGAGAGTCATCATCCACGGTAAGAAAGATGTCTTAGGGGTTATGGGTTCTAAGCCCATCCACTTGATGAAAGCAGAGGAACGCAATAAGACGGTTCCCATCCACGATTACTTCATCGATACAGGTATGGAAGTGGAAGCCATTAAAAAACTGGTCTCTGTTGGTGACCCTGTCACGCGCGAGCGGCAGCTGATAGAAATGGGCGACTGTGTCAACAGCAAATCACTGGACAATCGGGTTTCTGTCTTCATCTTGCTGGAAACCTTGCGTTTGTTGAAAGATCAAAGTGTTCCGTATGATATTTATGCAGTGTTTACGGTGCAGGAGGAAGTCGGCCTTAGAGGAGCCATTAATGCAGCACACCACATCAATCCCGATTTTGGTTTCGGACTCGATGTAACGATTGCCTTTGATGTACCAGGAGCTCAACCACACGAGATGGTCACCCGCCTCGGAAAAGGAGCTGCCATCAAAGTCATAGATGGATCGACGATCTGCGACTACCGCATGGTCAGATACCTTGAGTCGATGGCAGAGCGCCAAAATATTCCCTCGCAAAAGGAAGTGCTACCTAGAGGTGGAACGGACACGGCCGGGATACAAAGGTATGGTAAGAATGGAGCCATTGCAGGTGCCATTTCCATTCCGCTGCGCCACATGCACCAAACGATTGAAATGGCCCACAAGCGAGATGTGAAAAATTGCATCGAACTGCTGAAAGCTGGATTGGAACATCTACACGAATACGACTGGAATTTCTAAATCAGCAGCCCTTCTTGCTGCTCAAAAACCCCTAACCACATGTGGAACGAAGCCGATAACAAACTCGAAGCTACCTTTAAATTCAAAGACTTTATGGAAGCTTTCGGATTTATGACCGAAGTTGCCTTTCATGCGGAAAAGCAAAATCACCATCCAGAATGGTCAAATGTTTACAATACGGTTACCATCACCTTACGCACGCATGATGAAGGAAACATCGTGACAGAAAAAGACCGAAAGTTGGCCGATGCCGTCAGCAAAGTGTACGAGAAATATGCTGCCTAAGTCTACCCTACAAATAGAGTCTAAGCTTCCTTGGGTCGGAACGACCATCTTCACGGTCATGTCGGCCCTGGCACGAGAACACCAGGCCATCAATCTTTCTCAAGGCTTTCCAAACTTCGATTGCCCAGAAAAGCTCAAAGCGCTTGTATCGGATTATATGCAGAAGGGCTTCAATCAGTACGCACCAATGGCTGGCGCACTGCCATTGAGAGAGCAGCTTGCCCAAAAGGCGCAATCGCTTTACGGCCAAGCAATTGACCCTATTCACGAGATCACCATCACAGCGGGAGCAACGCAAGCCTTATTCACGGCCATCACCGCTTTTGTCCAGAAAGAAGATGAAGTCATCTTGATTGAACCAGCCTATGATTCTTACCGCCCTTCGATCGAATTGGCCGGCGGTATTCCAGTGGTCTACGAATTGAGTGCGCCGGATTACACGATAGATTGGGAGCAATTCGCCCAATTGATCAGCCCTCGTACGCGCATGATCATCATCAATACGCCGCACAACCCGACGGGGCGCATATTTACCGAGCAGGACATGCTGCAGTTGCAACGTCTGACAGAAAACAGCAACATTTTGATACTGAGCGATGAGGTTTATGAACACCTGACCTTCGATCAACAGCCTCACCAAAGTATCCTGCGTTATCCGGACCTATTTGAAAGAAGCCTGGCCACCTATTCTTTTGGCAAAACCTTCCACAGTACAGGTTGGAAAATGGGTTATTGCATAGCACCGCAAAATCTGATGGCGGAATTTCGGAAGGTTCACCAGTTCAATGTCTTTTCTGTAAATACCCCTGTGCAGTACGCCATCGCGGAGTTTTTGAAAGACCCAAGTGTCTATCTCAGCCTACCGGCCTTTTATCAAGAAAAACGAGATTATTTTGCCCCCATGCTGGAAGCCTCTCGCTTTGAGCCTTTGGCATGCGAGGGTACCTACTTCCTCACCGCGGACTACTCCGCCATCAGCGATGAATCTGACAAGGCATTTGCCAAGCGACTCACCAAGGAATACAAACTAGCCGTCATTCCAAATTCTGCATTTTACAGCAGCGGAAAAGATGAGAAAGTGGTTCGGTTTTGCTTTGCCAAAACGACGCACGTCTTGGAACAAGCCGGAGAGATTTTAGCTACAGTCTAAGCGTGAAATATTTCTGTTCTATCCCGACAGCGATTATCAGGTGTAGGCCCTTTGATCGCAGCGCTCCATGTAATTGATAAAAGCTCGGTTGACGACCTTGTTGCCGCCGGGCGTGGGAAACTTTCCAGAAAAATACCAATCTCCACTGTGGTTGGGACAAGCAGTATGTAGTCCCTCCAATGTCTGATAAATCACTTCGACCTTGGGCTTAATTCCGATCGGCGTGACGATTTCAGCAATCTTCGCAGAGATTTGCTCATAAGTGAACACATCATAGAGCGGTGCCAGCTCGTTGGTCACCTCCTCCTTTGGCAGATCAACTTGTGCTTTGCAACGTTCGTAAGCCTCCTCCAGTAGGTCGGCCTTGTCGTGTTCGTTGAGTAATTCGACCAATGCTCTGAAAGCTACAAAATCTTTCAATCGACTCATATCGATTCCATAGCAATCCGGGAAGCGGATTTGTGGCGCGGAAGAAACGACGATGATTTTTTTCGGGCGCAAGCGAGAAACAATGCTCAAGATACTTGTCTTGAGGGTGGTTCCTCTGACAATAGAATCGTCGACCAAAACGAGGGTATCTTTTCCATTGGCGACAATACCATAAGTTACATCGTATACGTGAGAAACGAGATCGTTTCGAGAAGCATCATCGGCAATAAAGGTGCGTAGCTTGGCATCTTTCACAACAATCTTTTCGACCCTAGGCTGTAAGGAGAGAATTTTCTCCAATTTGCGGGGCTTTATATCCGTCCCCATAGCCATGATCCTTTCTGCCTTCATTTTATTCAGCTCTTCATTGACGCCCTCTATCATTCCATAAAAGGCGGTCTCTGCTGTGTTGGGTACAAAGGCAAAAACAGTATTGCGAATGTCGTTCTTAACAGCTTTCAAGACAGGAGCTGCCAGTTGTTGCCCCAGCTTTTTGCGTTCGAGGTAAATGTCTCGATCTGTACCGCGAGAGAAGTAAATCCGCTCGAAAGAGCAAGGCGTCACCTGATTGGTATCGATGAAAGGCTGCTCGGCTACGAGACCGTTGCGTTTCATAACGAGCGCATGTCCTGGCTTGATTTCATGGACCTTGGTAAAATGGACGTTGAAGGCTGTCTGGATGGCTGGTCTTTCCGACGCGACGACTGCCACCTCCTCATCTGCATAGTAGTAAGCTGGCCGAATGCCTCCAGGATCGCGCATAACAAATGCATCACCATGCCCGATGAGTCCTGCCATCACATAGCCACCGTCGAATCGCTTGCTGGCACGCCGCAGTAAGCGCTGTATATCAAGATGCTCGAAGATCATTTCATTGACCTCCTGGTTAGACAGTCCATCTGGTTTGAACCAAGTATACAATCGCTGCACTTCGTCGTCGAGAAAGTGTCCAATTTTCTCAAGGACAGTTACTGTATCCGATTTTTCTTTGGGGTACTGACCGAAGCCAACCAGTTCATCGAACAACTCATCGACATTGGTCATGTTGAAATTGCCAGCCAAGACAAGATTCCGACTGATCCAGTTGTTGCGTCGCAGAAAAGGGTGGCAGGTTTCGATGGTATTAACGCCATGGGTACCATACCGTAGATGCCCCAGCAACAGCTCACCTGTAAACGGTTTGTTTTCCTTTAACCAAACAGGATCGTTGATTTGCTCGTGGGTCAGCCCCTTGAAATAGTTGTAGATGTCGGAAAAAAGGTCATCCAAGTAATTGGCATTGATGTTTCTCTTGCGGCTGATGTAGCGCTTTCCGGGCTTCGGATCGAGCTTAATGGTTGTTACACCGGCGCCGTCTTGGCCCCGGTTTCGCTGCTTTTGCATCAGCAGGCGTAACTTATTCATGCCGTACAGAGCTGTTCCGTACTTTCGGTGGTAGTAGCTTAGTGGTTTTAATAGTCTGACTAGGGCTATACCACACTCGTGCTTGATTTGGTCGCTCATTCCGTTATCAGGATGATGGTTAGATAAAGTTGATGCAAATATAAGTAGAGCATATTTAAAATACCTGCTTTTAGGCCGATTGAGATTATCTTATTTTTCGTGCTTTTCCCGTCAAAAGTTGCACAAAATGCATCTTTGTCATGGGATGGGATCACTTTGGTTCTTCTTCAGTTGTTGTTAGAAGTATGCTTTGCCATTCCTTTGAAAGTAGCTTAACAACTTGAAAGTGGCAGAGGTTTGGTTGAATCAGATGGATCATTCAAAAAATTGGTACAAAAGAGCTTGGACCGTTCGCCGCCTAGCTGATAAAAGCCAGTTAAAGCATCGAATTATTCGGCCTTAGTCTGTCGTTATTCCCCTAAAAGTTGTATTTTTCACCTAAAGCAGCGATTATGTTTAATCCTTCCAAATTTAGATTTCTCAATCGTACACCGAAGCACCAACGCTTTGAATACATCCCTCGTTATTGGGACCCCGACAAGGAGGAACTCAAGCAGCGCATCGAAAGTGTCCAAAAGGCTCGAGAAGGCGATCCTGAAGCTATAAAGGAGCGCATTTCGGGAGGATTTCGGAGAGGGTACAATTCGGATCGTAAATACCGCAACCAGCAGGTACGGCGTTCGAATATTGTGCTGCTAGCAGTAATCGCTGCATTGGTTCTATTGACCTTCCTCTTTATTCAAGTATATTTGCCGAGTATTGCAGAATATTTTGAGACGAAATAGTGTCCCTCACAAAGGCTAGGTAGGGGCCATTGATTGAACAAAACTGTAAATCGTATGGCTGATATCATTCAGCTACTCCCCGATGCCATCGCCAACCAGATTGCAGCTGGGGAGGTCATCCAAAGGCCAGCTTCTGTTGTCAAAGAGCTCATGGAAAATGCCATTGACGCAGGAGGTACTCACATAAAGCTGATCGTCAAGGATGCTGGCAAAACCCTCCTTCAGGTGATCGACAATGGCTGTGGTATGTCCGAGACGGACGCCCGGCTGAGCTTCGAACGACATGCAACCTCCAAGATTCGAAAAGCACAAGACCTTTTCGCCATCCGTACTATGGGTTTTCGGGGAGAAGCACTGGCTTCCATCGCCGCTGTGGCTCAAGTAGAAATGCGCACCCGAAAGGCCAATAGTGAGCTGGGCGTAAAGTTGAATATCGAAGGTTCAGAGATCAAAAGCCAGGAGGCTTGTCAATGCGCACCCGGCACAAGCATTTCTGTGCGAAATCTGTTTTTTAACATACCGGCTCGCCGCAATTTTCTCAAGTCCAACTCGGTGGAAATGCGCCACATCAACGATGAATTTCAACGCATCGCACTGGCCAATCCCGACCTACACTTTTCATTGCATCACAACAACAATGAAGTTTATCACCTACCTCCGGGGAATTTGCGCCAGCGCATCGTAGGGCTGTTTGGAAGCAATGCCAATAAAAAGCTGGTTCCAGTAAAAGAGGAGACCGACATCCTGAAGCTGGATGGGTATGTTGGCAAGCCCGAGTTTGCAAAGCGAACCAGGGGAGAACAATTCCTGTTTGTCAACAAACGATTCATCAAAAGTTCGTACCTCAGTCATGCCGTCATGGGGGCCTACGAAGAAATGCTCACCAAAGACACCTATCCTCTCTACATCATATTTCTGGACATCGATCCAGAACACATCGACATCAACGTTCACCCCACCAAGCAAGAAATCAAATTCGATGACGAACGGCTGGTTTACAACTACCTGAAAGTTGCCATTCGCCACGCCCTTGGCCAACACAGCATCACGCCGATGTTGGACTTCGATCAAGATGTCAATTTCGGCAGTTTCACTCCAGGAGCAACACCAACTCAAAGCGATCGGCCCGAAGGTTCTAATAGCCAAAGCAAGGTAGGAGGTTCTTTTCAGCCAAAAGAAAAAAGCCCCACGGAAAAACTGGCGGCCTCCAATCTCAAGCATTGGGAAAAACTCTACGATGGCCTTGGCAAAAGTACTGCACCCAACGAGGAGCCTGCAACTGTCAATTCCACACCACTGACCATCGAGAGCCAATGGTCAGAACAAGGACAAGGCAATGAAAGTAGTGAGAAACCACTCAAATCATCTAAGCAGCCTTTCCAAATACACAACACTTACATCGTCAGCCACATCAAATCCGGCTTCTTGCTCATAGACCAGCAGGCCGCACATGAACGCATTCTGTACGAGCGCTACCTCGACAGCCTGAGTAAGCAGCAAGCAATTTCTCAGAAAGAATTGTTTCCCAAAACCATTCAAGTCGCGCCGGCCGACGTTCCGGTATTGGAAGAGATGATTCCGATGGTCAACCAACTGGGTTTCGACATACAAGACTTTGGCAACAACAGCTTTGTCATACACGGCGTACCAGCCAACCTGAATCCAGGCAAAGACGAACAAAAGCTCATCGAATCTCTGATCGAACAGTACAAGCGAAATGTAGATATGAAATTGGGGCTGACCGAAAATATTGCTCGCTCACTGGCCAAGAGTGCTTCTATCAAACGAGGCCAACGCCTCACTCCTACTGAGATGCAAGAGTTGATCGACAAGCTGTTCGCTTGCCAGGTACCCTACAAGAGTCCCTCCGGCCGCCATTGCTTTCTGACGTACGAGCTGGATGAGTTGGAAAAACGATTCAAAGTCTAGCGTAGCTCAGCATCCGCAACCTATTTTCAACCGAACTTAATGCATACATTTTTAGGTTCGGTAAAAAAGCGTAGTACTTCCAAACCACCTTCCCGGCCAATGCCCGAGCTTTTCATGCCTCCAAATGGCGTTCGAAGATCGCGTACCATCCAACAGTTGACCCAGATGATGCCCGACTGGATTTGCTCTGCCAGTCGATTGGCCCGATGGATGTCCTTGGTCCAAATGGTGGCCGATAGGCCATAATTGGTCCCATTGGCCATTTCGATCATTTCCTCCTCTCGATCAAAGGGTGTAATCGTAACCACAGGGCCAAATATCTCCTCTTGATTGGTTCTACAATCAGCCGATAGCCCTTCGATAACCGCTGGTCGCAGGAAGAAACCTTCTTCGAATTCGCCCTTTACTTGCACCCGCTCCCCACCGCAGAGGATGGTCCCTCCCTCCACCTCGGCCAACGCCAGGTGGTCCATGATTTTTTCCATATGTCCTTTGGAGGAGATCGCCCCCAGGTCAGTCACAGAAGCGAATGGATCGCCTACCTTTAGAAACTGCGTTCGCTTGACCAGTTCTTCGCGAAATTTTGGATAGATGGAGCGTTCGACGTAAATGCGGGAGCCACACAAGCAAATTTGACCATTGTTGGAAAAAGACGAGCGCAGGGTATGCACCATCATATCGTCGAAATCACAATCGGCAAAGATGATGTTGGGATTTTTGCCACCCAGTTCGAGCGATAGTTTTTTGAACATAGGCGCAGCAACAGCGGCAATGCGCTGGCCAGTGGAAGTTCCGCCGGTAAAAGAAATGGCTTTGATTTTGGGATGCTCCACAATTGCTTGACCTGCCTTCGGTCCCAGGCCGTGAACAATGCTGAGTACCCCTTTTGGAAGCCCGGCTTCTATACATGCTTTGGCCAAGAGGTAGGCAGTCATGGGCGTAATTTCAGATGGCTTGGCAATCACACAGTTGCCGGTCGCCAGGGCCGGAGCAATCTTCCAACTGAGGAGGTAGAGCGGTAGGTTCCAAGGAGAAATGCAGCCTACAATCCCGATGGGTTGGCGAAGGGTAAAGTTGATGGCTTCTCCCGGCATTTGATGGGATTCGGAGGAGAAGTGAACGATGGCTGTTGCAAAATGTCTGAAATTCTGATGCGCCCGGGGAATATCTACGCTTCGGGAAGTCGAAAGTGGCTTTCCGGAATCGATGGTTTCCGCCTTGGCAAATGCTTCCAGGTTTTGCTCGATGATGTCAGCTAAGCGCATCAGGATGCGAAAGCGCCTTTGTACATCCATGGCCGACCATTGGGGCAGGGCGCGTTCGGCAGCCTCTACGGCCTTTTGCACATCCGAAGCTTCTGAATCGGGGATGTGGGCATATACTTTGCCCGTGGCGGGGTTGACATTGTCGATGTATTGGCCAGAGTCGGCAGGAACGAGCGCCCCATCGATGTAGTTTTTAATGTACTTATCAGGCGTCATAGTATTGGTTGTGGTTCATCGGTTTGTGATGGTCTCCCTAAGTTAAGGAAGCCGTCCATATTTCCCAATTTTCCACAATTTACTTTAGCCTGAAATTATCCAGGGAACGCCGCCTTTTCAACAATCGATTTGATTACAAAAAGGTACCGCCATCTGTGTGGTAAACGACAGCCAATACCGTCTGTCCAACGGCACGCAATGTTCGTTTGCTGATTACGGCCATATCGTCTTTTTGAGTATGCCAGTAGTGTCCAAAGCCCGTTTCCGACCCTTCCGGGCGGTTGATGATATCGATGGTCGGGATGCCTGCCAATTGGTTGAGGAATAGGTGGTCGTCTACCAACTCGCGGCCATTAATGTTTTGGAAGTAGTCACCATACCCCATATTGTTACCCATTTTCCACACCTTTTCAACCAGCGCAGGAGCATATTGCCTGGAAATGCCGTCTTTGGTAAAGCGCGCATTTTCTGCCCCTACCATATCTAGCAAAATGCCGTAGCGAGCGTTGTAGCCACCAACATGTTTATTGCGAGACCAATATTGCGAGCCAAGGCACCAAGACCGCATATCGCCATTGCCACCACCTTCGCCTTGATCTTCCAGGTCCCAAAAAATAATATCTACGCCATATTCGTCGATAGGGGCTGTCTTAAAATGGCGGGCAATCTCCAAGAGGACTGCGACCCCACTGGCTCCATCATCTGCACCAGGAACAGGCTTATCCTTGTTGGCTTCGTCTGGATCGTAATCGGAGGTATAGCGGCTGTCCCAATGGGCGCTCAACATAATCCGCTTTTTAGCGGCGGGATTGAAACGACCAATGACATTGGTGCCTTTCAAAGCCAGCCCATCAAAGCGTTCTGCATCAAAATCTTGTAGAATGACATCGGCTCCAAAAGAACGCAATTTGTCAGCCATCCAATCTTTGCATTGGGCATGAGCCTCTGTGCCTGGCACCCGAGGTCCAAAAGACAATTGCTTTTCAACATAAGCATAAGCAGAGTCGCGTTCAAATTTGGGAACAACCACCTTTTTTCGACTTGGTGTCGTGGTAGTCGTCTCTGTTTGCGAAGCGGAATCGTCCTGACAAGCAGTGATCATCAATCCGAATGCAGCAAAGACAAGGAGGGCAAGAGTATTTCTATTCATTTATTTCAAAAGTTTAACGTTCGACAAGCAGGATGGATGCTCAGTTTTTAGACCAGCTCGTTCCATCGCTTCCGTCTTTTAGTTGAATGCTCAATTCTTTAAGGGTATCCCGAATCTTATCAGAAGTCGACCAGTCCTTGTTGGTACGTGCTTGCTGGCGAATGTCAATGATCAGATCCATTAGGCCATCCAGAGCACCATTGTCGCCATTGCTCGCTGCATGGAACTCATCCTTAAGGCCAAAAATATCGAAAATAAATTCTTTAAACGTTTTCTTTACCAATGCCAGTGTATCCGCTGTTAAATCACTGAAGCTCAGTTGCCCTCCGTTTAGGCCATTGATGCGTGGAATCATTTCAAACATCCGTGCCAGTGCTTTGGGGGTATTGAAATCGTCATTCATGTCCTCGTGAACGGCCTTGACCAATTTGTTGAGTTCTTCATCCAGGGCATTGGCTTGACCCTTGCCCGGATGCACCAGCTTTTCCAACGTGCGGTAGCCTTCCATCAGGCGCTTGAAACCCTTTTCGGCAGCCAACAGGGCTTCGTCCGTCAAATCAAGGGTGCTTCTGTAATGAGATTGCAACATGAAAAAGCGGATCATCATAGGAGAATAGCCCTTGCTGATGTGCTCACTATCTCCACTGAAAAGCTGCTGAGGCGTAATGGAATTGCCATCGCTTTTAGACATTTTGCGGCCATTCATCAGTAGCATATTGCTGTGCAGCCAATAATTGGCAGGAGCACAACCACAGGCCCCATAATTTTGAGCAACTTCATTTTCATGGTGTGGAAACTTGAGATCGTTGCCACCGCCGTGAATGTCAAATGTTTTACCCAGATACTTTGTACTCATCACGGAGCATTCCAAATGCCAACCCGGAAAGCCTACCGACCAAGGTGAATTCCAACGCATGAGGTGCGTCGGATCGGCTTTGATCCATATCGCAAAATCAGAAGGATGGTTTTTCTCGTCCTGGTTCTTGAGATCGTCTCGGGATTCGGAGATGAGGTCCTCCAACACCCGGCCAGACAGCTGCCCGTAGACATCTTTGTACCCTTCCTTTGCAAATTTGAGGGTATCGAAGTAAACGGAGCCATTTTTTTCGTACGCAAAGCCATTGTCCAAAATGGCTTGCACCATTTCGATCTGCTCTAGGATGTGTCCGGTGGCACGAGGCTCAATATCGGGCGGAATGTTGTTGAAAACCGCCATCATTTCGTGAAACCCATTTGAATAGCGCTGGACCACCTCCATCGGCTCCAACTGCTCCAGTCGGGCCTTTTTAGAGATTTTGTCCTCAGCCCCGGTATCTGCATCGCCTTGCAAGTGTCCAACATCCGTAATATTTCGAACATAGCGCACCTTATAGCCCAAATATCTCAGGTATCGGTAGATGACGTCAAAGCCTGTAAAAGTGCGGCAATTCCCCAGGTGAACATCGCTGTAGACAGTTGGTCCACAGACATACATACCGACTTTACCTTCGTTGATGGGTGTAAAAACCTCTTTGGCTTTTTTCAGGCTGTTGTAGACAATGAGTTCCTGTTTCATGTGGCAAAAATACGTAATTTATCCGATCAATCAGAAAGCAGTAACCTTCCGCTTTTTCAACATCCGATCTACTTTCCATTTTTTAATTCAATTCGACTCAAGACGGGATAATGGTCGGAATAAGGGACCTCCATCACGTCACAATCGAGTATGTCGAGTCGCTCATCTGCAAGTATGTAATCAATACGCAGGGCAGGAATATCTCCGGCATAAGTCGTACCAAGTCCACTGCCACCCTTTCGAAAAGCATCTTGCAAGTGCTTGGAGATTGTCCGGTAGGTGTAAGACTGGGGAGTATCATTGAGGTCTCCGCAGACGACGACTGGTTTTCGGCTGGTGGCGACATGTCGGGCAACTTGTAGTGCTTGCCGGGCGCGACGTTTGCCTGCCTCCTTGACATTCGAAATCATTCCACCGATTGTTTGCCAGGTTTCTCGCTCCTGTATGTTGCCTTCATTCAGCACCTTTCCCGCTTGAGAACTCACCCGATTGGATTGTAAATGGACACTATAAAAACGCCACTCTTGGCCTTCGATTTTTATATCTGCCCAGAGACAGGAATTGGTTTGGGTCCCAAATTCTACTTTTCCTGTTTTTCCCATTGGAAAATCTGTCAAAATAGCTGTTCGCCTGTTTTTCAAGCGATGGATGTTGGCATAACCAAGCGTTTTCACAATAAGTTCGAAACTGTAGCGATTGATTTCTTGCAAGCAGAGAATATCTGGCCGATTTTTCTTTAAAAAGCGAATGACATCTTCCTCCCTCTTTTTATCTCTGCCTTTGTTGCCCTCCCAGACGTAGCTTAAGGACCGCAAATTGAAGGTCATCACCTCGATGCCCTCGTCGGATGAAGTATCGCCAACATGAATACCTACAAAACCTGTGAAGTGACTCCACCCCATTAGAATGCAGCCCAGTGGTAGTAAAAAATATTTTTTGCGCAAGATGAGCCAACCGACCAGGATCAGCATGTTGGTCAGTAGCAGCCAAGGATAGGCCATACCAAAAAATGAGATCGGCCAAAAAACTTCGGGATTGACGTAAGGCGCTAGGTAAGCTACAAAGGTTAGCAATATCACAGCAACAGTTCCCCATCTAAACAAGTTGATAACACGCTGCACAATAAGCTAAGATAATTCGGTTGATGGAATTTACTTCTTACTTGCTTTAAAGAGGAACTCTTTCTCTTCTGCTGTCAGATTTTCATATCCTGATTTCTTGATTTTTTCGAGTATGGCATCCAGTTTTTCCTGATGCGACAAACTCTCTTCATCATCGGAAACAGCGTGTGGTTTACGACTACCCCAGCGCTTTTTGTTGCGATAAGCAACCCGAGGCCCTTTGGGTTTTCCTCTCAGGCTAGAGAAGAAATTTCGAAAAAAGTCGCGAATACCATACACCACTTTATTGATCGGTACGGAGAAATCGTTGCCCTTTCGCAATTGTACAACGAACAACCAGCCAAAAAACGCGCCTCCAAGGTGTGCAAAATGTCCTCCGGTGTTGATATTATCGGCAATACCAATCAAATCTAGGAAGACTAAGACAGCTACTATATACTTGAGCTTGACCGGACCGATCAGCAGAAGATACATCATATATTCGGGTGCTAGGACGGCAGAAGCCAAGACAATGGCCATTACAGCACCGGAAGCACCTAAAGCAAAAACGCCGGCACCTCCGCCATAGCCCAGTAAGTTAGCAGACAGTACGAAGGCGATGTTTCCGACCAATCCGCCCAACAAATAGAGGGGTAGGATGTGCCGATCACCAATGAGATCACCCACAATACGCCCAAACCAGTAGAGGAAAAGCATATTGAAAAGGATGTGCATAAAGCCTTCGTGCAGAAACATACTAGTGATCAAGGTCCAGGGATGTGTCAACAAATACCCTAGATCAGAGGAGATCATAAACCACTCCAAGGCTTGACGAAAAGGCTCGCCGCTGGATGTACCCAGGCGGGAGAACAACTTGAAGAGGTTGACTACTACGAAAAAAGCAACATTGAGAATGATGAGTTGAGTCACCATATTGCCTCTCGAGAACTCTCGTTTGACATCTTCCCAAAGTGATGCGAACATTGTTACGATTTATTAAGACTCAAAAACACTGTTGGATAATTCAACAGCCAAAAATAAAAACTTGCCGGGTGTAATTCAAGTAGGCCCGGCGAATATGCTCATCTAATATCAAAACATATTCCACAAATCAGGCAAGTCAGTAGCCCCAGCGGGAACCATATTTTTGCCAGTACAAGACCAATATCAGGCCAAACAAGGCCCCACCCAAGTGGGCGAAGTGGGCTATGTTGTCCCAGCTGAAATTGTTGATCCCCAAGAACAGTTCGGCCGCCATCAAAAACGGTATAAAATACTTGGCTTTGATGGGAATAGGCAGAAAAATAAGCATCAGCTCTACATTGGGAAACAGCAAGCCGAAGGCCAGCAAAAGGCCGTAGACAGCTCCGGATGCACCGACAGTAGGAACATCTCTCCGACTATGGTACAGCTGGTTCATAAGTGTCAATACAGACATGACCGATTTTCGGTCGCCATTGTCGATGGCATCTGCATACTCTTCGAGGTCATCCCTCAACTCGAGGTAAGACTTCTTAGGAAAACCAGGGAACTCCCGAAAAAAGCTAACAGCCAGATCGAAAGAAGGTTCTTCAAGATACCTATTGATGCTTTGCTTTTGCTTATTTAGTTCGTAATAGTTGTATCCTGTGTGTAGGGCTGCCGCTCCAAAAGCACAGAAAAAGTAGAAAAAGAGAAACCGCTTAGGTCCCCAGCGAGCTTCCAATGCACTACCAAACATCACCAAAGCGAACATATTGAAAAACAAGTGCATCAGATTGGCATGCATGAAAAAGTGCGTCACCAACTGCCAAGAGTGAAAAAAGGGCGATTCAAAAAAGAAAAGAGATAATGGACGGGTATTGATCAGGCCGATTTCGCCAATGAGAAATATGGCGACGTTGATAATCAGCAAGTATTTTACAACTTCCGTAATACGAAACATATCAGAATTTTAAAAGAGTGATCGGCTTTAGGATCAGGTAAACCGTCTTTCACAGCCGACTAACGTATACAGTCGATTGCTAATTCGATCTAAGGTATAACAAATTTACCTAAGACATGTTGGTCTTTCGATATTATTAAGTGGACGACCGACGAACGGCTCTCCACAGACTTCTATTAAATATTTCCCAAAACGCTGGAGTTATTAAAGATTTTTGTAATAAATCCGTTATTCTTACGCTTTCATTGGAAAGCAGCTTGGCACAATCGTCGCAGTAAATTCCAGAAACCCATTCAATCTACCTTCATCAAATCAGATAAAGCATGCGCATTTTATTGTTCCTCTCCCTCTTTCTGAGCCTTTGCGCCTCTGGTATGGCACAAAAAAAATTGAGCCTCTCAGAGGCCATCCGGATAGGGCTGCGCAACAATTTCCAAATACAAATCGCCGAACGCGAACGCGACATTGCCCAAAACGACAACACCTTCAAAAACACCAGCCGTTATCCTCGCATCGATTTCAACTTCTACCTCCAAAATAATGTCAACCGCCAGACTCCCGTTGTCTCTTTTCTGCAGGAGAGCTTTACCTCCACCAATAATGTGCCTATTGCCAGCATTGATCTGGACTACACGCTGATGGATGGCCACCGAGCCAGAATCGACAAATCGCGCTATGAAGAGCTCTTGGAGCAAAGCGAAGGGACCATTGCCTTGCGCATAGAAGCTGCCATCTATTCCATCATTCGCTCTTATTATCAGGGCTTACTTGAAAAAGAACAATTGAGGGTATTTCAGGAGGTTCTCAACTTGTCAAGAGATCGGGTAGCTTTCCAGAAAATTCGGAAGGAATATGGGCAAGCCAGCGATTTTGACATTCTTCAAGCACAAGATGCCTACCTCAACGATTCAACCAACTATATCCTTCAATCCAATACTTATGACAATGCCCTGCGCAACCTGAAATTGGCCATTGGCGAAAAAGACATCAACAAAGTTTATGAATTGAGCGATCCACTCAAATACCAGGCAAAAAACTATCAGTACACAGACTTGAAGCGAAAAATGCAATCCAGCAACAAAGAACTACTGAACCTCCAGACAGCGCGCAATATCTCTCGCATTGAAAAAGAATATCAGGAAAGCTTTCGTCGTCCGACCCTCAATCTCAGCTCTGGCATCGCCCAACGCTTCGATCTATCGTACTCTAACGCCATCAATCCATTCGATGACAATGGCGACATCTACGGCTTCGCCTCGGGCAATAACACCAACTTTTACCTAAACTTTACCTTCAACTACCCACTCTTCGATGCCGGAGTAGCCAGACGGAGAATCGAAAATGCACAAATAGGGGAAACAATTGCGGAATTGAACATCAATGAGCTACAGCGCAACTTGAATACGCAGCTCAAAAACACCCTTGAAACCTATAACAATCGCAGGAAGTTGGTAAAAATCACGGAAGACCTAATCGAAAATGCACGCCAAAACCTTCAAATTGCAGAGGAGCGCTTTCGGGCTGGCCAGATTAACAATTTCGACTTTCGCACCATACAGCTCAGTTTCATCAACGCTTCTCAGACAAAACTCTCTGCCATATACAATGTCCTCATCACAGAAACAGAACTCGTCCGCTTGATTGGTGGGCTGGTAAGAAATTAGCCATTGGATAGCAGGTAGTAGGCATTCATCACACGACTGCTGCCTACTACCTACCTAAAGACGGGAATTAGTTCCCTAAAATCAATGGAAGCCCTTGATCGCCCCCACCGACTACGACTACCTTTGAATTGGGCGAATTAGCCAGCTGTAAAGTCGCTTCGATTCCTTTATCTTGCAGAATCTTATCCGTCAAACTAGCATTCAAAATCTTGTTGGCATCGGCCTTGGCTTGCGCCTCGATGATCCGACGTTCGGCCTCTTTGCGCTCCCGCACCAGGCGGTATTCATACTCCAAAGAAGCCTGCTCCTCTTTCAGCTTACGCTCGATGGCATCCCGCAAAGTCTGGGGCAAAGCTACCTCGCGAATCAAGACAGCATCCAATACGATGTATTTCTTGGAGACCGCATCAGAACAGCTCTTGAATATCTCGTCCTGAATGGCCTCCCGCTTGCTGGAATACAACTCTTCTGGTAAGTACTTACCGATTACTTCCCTGGTGGCAGAGCGAATCTCCGGCTTGATGATCCGGTCGAGGAAGGCAGCTCCAATCTCTTCGTGCAGATAACCGATCTTGTCAGAAGTCGGATGAAAACGATAGGACAATTCAACTTTGATGGTCAGACCGTTTTTCGAAAGTACTTCCATCGTCTCAAACTCCTCGTCGATCCGGATATCGTACAAAAACATTTTATTCCAGGGAGCGATCACATGAAAGCCCTGCCCATAGATGGCCTCTTTGTCCAAACCACCTCCAAAACGACGGAACAGAACCCCTTTGTAACCCGCCTCAATGGTCAAGAAAAGACTATTGGACAGACTAATGATAAAAATCAGCGCAATCATGGTTACCACGCCAAGGGTGACTAATTTACCTTGTTTCATATTTTTTATTTTTTTGGAAAAAAACAGCGTTTTTAATTCAGCACAGGCCGAACGGTTTTCTCTTAGTAATAACAGCTTCGCCCGCAGAGTGTTCTCGCTTTTCGACAATCCTCTTCATCTTATCGACACATCATGGGAAGCGCAACTTAGCCGCCGTTCCATCGTTTGACCTCTTAGGATGAATTGCTCAACAAACTCCCAACCCTCCTGCTCATCTTTTTTGGAATTAGACCCTTCGGCGACCAGCACAATGCTAAATTTATAATAATTTTGACGCAAGTAGGGATGATTAAGCGGAAATATAGGTGGTTTTGAGTGAATTTGAAGTTTTCGAACCAATAATACCCCATGCGTCTATCTACACGTTCTTGCTCCTTTGTCATCGCCTTATTGCTTTGGGCAAGCCTGGTTCCGGCTCAGGATAGCTTATCTCTGAGACCCTTTCAGGCTGCACCCTCTTTCAATGCCAAGCGATTTTGGGCAACTGCCGGTACGGGGGCTGCCATCTACACAGCTGTTGTCATTGGACTCAACGAGGTTTGGTATGCCGACTATCCTCGCTCCAAATTTCAATTTTTCGACGATCGAGGGGAGTGGCGCGATATGGACAAATTTGGCCACAGCTTTACGGCCTATTTCGAAACCAGTTGGTGTTTTGGTGGAGCACAGTGGACCGGGCTGGACAGACGCAAATCCCTTTGGCTGGCAGCTGGCTTGGGCAGCATGTTTCAGGCAACTGTGGAGATTCTCGATGGCTTTTCGGAAGAATGGGGATTTTCGGTAGCAGATATTGGTTTCAATACCCTGGGTGTTGGTATTTTCGTAGGGCAGGAATTGCTTTGGAAAGAACAGCGCATCCTGTTAAAAGTATCCTCGGGCGCCGTCGACTATCCCGATTTTGATGTACAAGCCGAACAGGGAGACGATGTCTACAATCTTTCCAGACGGGCGGAGGAATTGTTCGGAGGGTCCTATGCAGCTTCTTTCCTCAAAGATTACAATGCAATGACCATATGGACATCTTTCAACATCAAATCCTTTAGTGGACAAACGACCGGCTCCAAATTTCCTGCCTGGCTAAACATCGCCTTCGGTGTCGGCGCGGGCAATCTCTATGGTGGCTTTGCCAACGAATGGGAAGACGGAGACCGCCGCTTTGTTTTAGATAACCAGCTTTTTCCCCGCTATCAGCAGTTCTACCTCTCACCGGATATCGACCTGAGCCGCATCCCTGTCAAGCGCCCTTTTTTGCGCATGTTGCTCAATCTCCTCAATGTATTTAAGGTACCTGCTCCGGCACTCGAAGTCAATACCCTGGGAAAAGTTCGTTGGCATTGGCTCCATTTTTAGGCAAAGCCAAAAACCGCTCTACCAATCAATCGAAGAATCTTACAATTCAACAGGAAAATCCAACGATTCAGTCATTTACAGTCGATTTTGAGCCGCCGTATAGCTAATATTGTTTGAAGGAAAGGTCGTGGAATACACCATCGGCCAACTCCCATCCAAAAAGGGTTCAATTCTAGTAAATATAAATAAGGTGGCCGGATGCGTTGTCCTGTGAAAGTGCGGCGCATCCGCTTTTTTTGTAAATTCGTATCAACAGATATTTATAGATCGTACAAATAGACAGAAGTACATGCGCAAATCCAGTAGAGAATTACTCGGTTTCAACGACATCTGGCTGATGTTGATCGGCGTGCCGGTGGTGAGTATCATGACGGCACTAATGATGTTCGGCCACCGCTTGGAAACGGAGGAAGGACCGACGATATTTCTGACGCGCTGCAGCTTTGTCTCTTTTTTTTACACCTTTATATATTGGATGTACTTCCGTCAGTTGATGCTCCAATTTCGCAAATGGTACCCCAATCATGGTGATGTATTCAAGCGCCTGCTGATACAGGGCATAGCGGTTGTCGTCAGCTTTTTTGCCATCAAGTTTATACTACATTCCCTTTTAGGGGAAGAAATCAATCACTTTTTTAATGTAGACAAGCCCCATCCGATCGCCTTGACCATGAGTTCGCTCACGGTCACCTTTATGATTCTGGGGCTGTATGAAAGCATTTATTTTTACCAAAAGTTTCAGGCATCCTTGTTGGAAAAGCAAAAACTGGAGAAGGAAAACATTCTTTCTCAGCTGGAAAGCCTCAAAAACCAAGTCAATCCCCACTTCCTCTTTAACAGCCTGAACACTCTGACCTACATCATTCCGGAAGACCACAAATTAGCAGTGCGTTTTGTCCAAAAGTTGTCCAAGGTTTATCGCTATATTCTCGAGATTCGCGACAAGAAGTTGATTTGCCTGTCGGATGAACTCGACTTTCTCCACTCTTACGTCTTCTTGCTCAAGGAGCGTTTTGAGGACAACCTTCATGTGGAGGTCAATGTCCCGGAAGACCACCTCAAGTCACAGGTTGTTCCATTGTCTTTACAAATCCTGATGGAAAACGCCATAAAGCACAACATCATTTCTTCAGATCGGCCATTGCATGTGGAGGTCTATGTGGATGCAGGAGAAAAGCTCGTTGTCCGCAACAATCTGCAGAAGAAAACCAGCCACAACAACTCCACTCGCTTTGGATTGGAAAACATCCGCAACCGCTACGCTTTCTTTTCGGACCGGACGGTGGAAGTCATCGCATCTGCTACTTCGTTTATTGTTTCTTTGCCACTACTGACTGTGACGGAAGCTCGCACCAGCCGTTGAGCATGTAGTCCTCCAGTTGAAAGCCACCCATCCAGAAAATGGTTACTCACCTTTGGTGACAGACGAAATACAAAGTCCTTGAATGTCCATTCTTCCGATCCATCTACGGACCCAGAAACAAACATATTAAAATTTTGGCTCAATTGTTGTTGATAGGATTGTTAGACGTATTATGATGAAATGCAATAAATTCTGACTTAAATTTTTATTACTCGCCAAAACCCTTATTTTTGTCCAGGAAGGGAATTGGCTTGTGCCAATGTAAACACTAAAGAAACACTAAATTAACATCATATGGGAAAAATAATCTCTCTTCTCAACCACAAGGGTGGTGTAGGAAAAACGACCAGTGCGATTAATATTGGAGCCGGATTGGTTGAGTTAGGAAGAAAAGTTTTATTGCTAGATCTCGATCCCCAGGCAAACCTCAGCCTATCATTGGGAATCCCCCGTCAAAAATATACCATTTACGAATCACTCCGCGGAGAGTCTGAACTGGTGCCGTACACTGTTCGGGAAGGTTTCGATGTCATCAGCTCTACACTGGATTTGTCTGGTGCAGAAATGGAACTGATCAACGAAGCTGGACGAGAGTTTATCCTTCGCGAGTTGTTCGAGCCCGTTGTAGAGGAGTACGATTTCATCATCATCGATTGCCCGCCCTCTTTAGGCTTGCTCACGCTGAATGCGCTGACCAGTAGCGACTATGTTTTCATTCCACTGCAAACAGAATTCTTGGCCATGCAAGGGCTGACCAAGATCAAGCAAATCATCGATAAGGTTCGCTTCCGCCTCAACCGCAAGCTCACCATTGGCGGTGTTGTGGCGACGATGTACGATTCCAGAAAGGTCCTCAACCGGGATGTTGTGAAGACCATCCACAAATTTTTTGGAGAAAAAGTATTCAAGACCCTCATCCGCGACAATGTTGCTTTGGCAGAAGCTCCGGCTCAACGCAAAGATATTTTCGCTTACAGCAAAAACAGCAATGGCGCTAAGGACTATTTGTCGCTTTGCCGGGAAATTCTCGAGCGAACAGAAGCAACCGTCGGCGTCTGATCTTTTTACAGCAGCTACATCGAGTTTAGCAGGAATCAAATCTACCGGACAATCTAGTCCGGTATAGCTGTTCATCAATACTTCTAAATTGTGAGTAAGAAAAAATTTACGGATGGATTAGAGGACTTGTTCGGAATTGCCCTGGAGGACGACCTGCAGGATGCCAGCCCCTTATTGGTGCGCACAGGCACAACAAAGGAGAAAACGGCGACCACAGCAGAAAAAAAGAAGCGAAAGTCTCGTCGCAAGGCGTCTGGTAAGAATTTCACTTCTGATTTGGAGTCGCTTTTCCAATTTTCTGTGAAAGAGCCATCCATCGAAGAAAAAAGTACAGAGGAGGAGGAAAAGAATGCCCGCAAAAAGGCCCTTGCTCGACGTGTCCGGCGCAAGCCGGTCAGTGGTTTGGATGCACTGATCCGCCAGACCCTGCATTCAGCAGCACGGCCGGAGCCTAGCTCTGCTTCTAAGAAGCGGGTCACTTTTGTATTCGACAAATCCAAGCTGAAAAAACTGAAAACCATTGCCAGAAGTGAGAAAGCCTATCTCAAGGACATCATTGGCGACATCATTTCCGAGTTCATCACTCGTTATGAAGATCAAAATGGCTCAATTCCGGACATCCAGTTTAAGTAAGACCTTTTGTCTCCCCCACCCCACCGAAACATGCTTTCGGCCGTCGTGTGTCTGGTAATTATCGGATATGCCCTTCCCCTCTATTCATCCGCTAGAATCTGTATTCAACCAATTATCTGCTACTTGAGCAGTTCGTAAAATTCAATGAACGACCTAAGACATACGCTCAAATGCAACGCAAGGATGAATTTCGCATTTTTTACAACCACACCATCCATCCCGAACTTTTGCGGATGGAGCGATTGCGCCGGCGCCTCCTGGCTCTACTGACCGTCTCTGTTTTACTCCTCTTTGGGATTTTCATCCTCGATTTCTACATTGGCATTCCAGTCGTTACCTTTTTCACACTCCTGCCAGCAGGAGCCTACATTACCTACCTACTCTATCGCGTCCAAAAATTCCGGCAGACTTTCAAGCCAAATGTCATCAATCTCATCCTCGACTTCATTGACGATAGCCTCAACTTCGGAACCCTGAAGTACGACAGTAAGAAATTTATCCCCAAATCTACCTTTCGCAAAAGTCGCCTCTTCCTAACCGCAGCCCATCAATACAAAGGAGAAGACCACATCAGCGGAAAGATTGGAGAAATGGATTTCGAAATGTGCGAACTCAACGTGCGGGAACTTTCCCCCGTTCGCAACCGCCTCAATTATGTATTCAAAGGGGTCTTTCTACATTCTACCCTGCCCTACAGCCTGAGGGGCAGCATCCTAATTTGGCCCCGCGAATTTCGCCAATACCTCACTAAAACCGTTCGGGCCTTCACCTATACCGGAGGAGCCGCAGTGGAAGAAGAAGGTGTTTTGACTCCCTCTTTCGAGAGAATTTTCATGACCTACGCCAGCAGAGGAGCCAATATCAAAGGGTTGCTTTCTCAGGATATGCAGGCTGCCATCGTAGAGTACAAAGAAAAGAATAGCAAAGAAATATACCTTTCTGTTATCAATAAAGATATTTATATCGGGATCACTGAACCAAAAGACATACTCGAACCTTATATCTTCAGTTCCAACGTAAGTTTCGAACTCGTTCGCGAATTTTACGCAGACATTCAAATGCTGGTTAACATCGTCCAGGACATCGACCAGCATCATTGACACAGAATCAACGACAAACAATTCCCGCTAAGCAATCGGCAAAGCCGAAACATTGCTGAAACAAGCCAGTCAATTTTATCTGAATACGCTATAGTTTTATGAAATACATCATTCCCATCCTCCTAAGCTTTTTTTTACTGAGCTGCGCCGCCAAGAAAAAAGCAATTACAACTGCAGAGACTACCAGCCAGGAAGTTTCCAAACAAATTGAAAATTCTCTGCTGTGGCGCATCAGCGGCAAGGACTTGAAAGAACCTTCCTATCTATACGGCACCATTCACTTGATTAGTAAGGACGACTACTTTCTGACCGATCCCACCAAAGTGGCCTTTGAAGAAGCTCAAAGAATCGTCTTCGAAATCAATATGGAAGACATGAGCGACATGAGCATCGTCTTTTCACTCATGGGCAAAATAATGATGAACAATGGCACCACCCTCAAGGACCTGCTCAATGAGGAGGATTATGCCTTGGTGGAAAAGAAATTTCAGTCGATGGGGCTGCCACTGGCTTTCCTCGGAAAGATCAAACCCATGTTTCTGTCCACTTTTGCTTCTGGTGATATGAGCGCAGGTGGTCTTTCCAATGGCAAAATGGTCTCTTATGAAATGGAATTCCTAACCCTTGCACAGGAAGCCAAGAAAGAGGTCGACGGACTGGAAACCATCGAATTTCAGCTCAGCATGTTCGATAGCATCCCCTATGAAGCACAGGCCCAGATGCTGGTCGATGCCATCAAGAATACCGATACTGGCAACGACCAATTTAAAGATATGGTTGAGCTGTATAAAAAACAGGACTTATCGGGCATGCAAGACATGTTTGCATCTGAAGAGGGTGGCCTAGGCAACTACGAAGACTTGTTGCTCGCCGGCAGAAACCGCAATTGGATTCCCATCATGGCAAAAATGATGACTGAAAAAAAGACCTTTTTCGCTGTCGGAGCAGGTCACCTAGGGGGCGATGTTGGGGTAGTTTCTCTTCTTCGCAAGGAAGGCTACAAGGTCGAGCCCATCAAAAAACTCAAAAAGCAGTAGCAATATGCCGACCATCCTCTCTGTCAGAGGCCACCAACCTGTGTTTGGAAGCAATTGCTATTTAGCTGATAATGCAACCGTCGTTGGTGATGTCCAGATGGGCAACGATTGCAGCGTCTGGTTCCAGGCAGTGGTTCGAGGGGATGTCAATAGCATACGGATAGGCAACAAGGTCAACATCCAGGATGGCGCCGTGATTCATTGTACTTACCAAAAGTCGGTCACAAAGATCGGTCACAACGTTTCTATCGGTCACAAAGCTGTTGTTCACGGCTGTACCATTGGGGATAATGTGTTGGTAGGTATGGGCGCTATCGTGATGGACCATGCGATTGTCGAAAGTAATTGCTTGATTGCGGCTGGTGCAGTTGTACTGGAAAACAGTCGATTGGAATCTGGCTTTGTATATGGTGGTATTCCAGCTAAAAAGCTTAAGCCCCTGAGCGAAGACCTATTCAAGGATATGATCGAACGAATTGGCAACAATTATGTGATGTATGCCAGTTGGTTTCAAGAAGATAAAAAATAAAGCTACGGGGCAACGAAACCCGCCAGCACCGCGTTATGCTTATACCACACGCACAATTCCCACCGATTTACATTCTTTAAGACACTACAAAGAACTATTCAACCATTCCATTTTCCACACCTTTGAAGAATCTGCGGATTCCAAACACCCATGATCATCCCGAAAACATGCTCCTTTCGAGAAGGCTTTACCCCTTCATTGCGGAAGGAGCGTTTTTTATGGATCGATAAGAAAAGCTTAGACAAAGTGGCGGAGCATCACCAGTTCTTTGGAGGTCAGCGAGCGGTAGCGGCCGCGGGGGATGTCTTTCTTGGTGAGTCCACCGTAGTAGACCCGATCGAGTCGTTTGACATCATATCCCAAATGTGCAAAGATTCGGCGGACAATGCGATTGCGGCCAATGTGAATTTCGATACCGACTTCCGCCTTTGATTTGCCATTGATATAGCTCAGGCCATCTACAGGAGCAAGCCCATCTTCCAACTCCAACCCATTGGCTATTTTCTCAAAATCTGTGGGATGAAGCGGCTTGTCGAGAACGACATGGTAGATTTTTTTGATCTTATAACTCGGATGAGAAAGGCGTTGGGCCATCTCTCCATCGTTGGTCAGCAGCAGCAAGCCCGTTGTGGCCCGATCCAGACGACCAACTGGAAAAATGCGTTCCGTTACCTCCGGCCCAATCAAATCCATAACCGTTCGACGGTTGCGTTCGTCTTTAAGGGTCGTGATGGTATCCTTGGGTTTATTGAGTAGCAGATATATTTTTCGACCTTCCAGCTGGATAGCCTTTCCTTCATAGGTTACAACATCATTGGCCTGAAGCTTATAGCCTGGCTCTGTGACTACTTCCTCATTGACCTTGACCAATCCCTTTCGGATCAGCTCGGCCGATTGGCGGCGAGAGGCTACTCCACAGTGCGCAACATATTTATTCAAGGCCATTCCCACGGTATCCACAGGCTTGGTGGGTAAAGACCGAGGGGCATTGGCCTTTCGGCCTTTGAAGCGCGAAGGTGGCTTGGTTGGGCGCTTCTTCTTATTTCTGAAATTACTACCAGGTCTTTTGCGCATAATCTAAATGGGTCAGGCTACTAAAAAGGAATATCGTCGTCATTCATTCGCGAAGAACGCGTGATGATATTAGACGGTTGTTGGTTGCCATAAGTGTCGACATCGTCGCTCAGTTCGTTGAAGTTCGGATCTTCAAGGTCAGAGAATTTGGCAAACATATCTGTAAAACGAAGTTTGACGGTTTTGAGGGCGCCATTCCGGTGTTTGGCAACGATGATCTCCGCAACACCTTTGAGAGACTGCCCCTCCTCGTCCTCTAGAATTTGGTAGTATTCCGGGCGATAGATAAAGGTGACAATATCTGCATCTTGCTCGATGGCACCTGATTCCCGCAAATCCGATAACTGCGGCCGCTTGGTCCCTCCCCGAGTTTCTACGGCCCGGCTGAGCTGCGAAAGAGCAATCACCGGTACGTTCAGCTCCTTGGCCAGCCCCTTGAGCGAGCGAGAAATCATACTAATTTCTTGTTCCCGATTGCCTTTACCACTTTCCGGGCCACCACTCATCAACTGCAAGTAATCAATGACCACGATTTGAATATCGTGCTGCATTTTCAGGCGGCGACATTTGGCCCGCAGTTCGAAAATGTTGATCCCAGGCGTATCATCAATGTAGATCGGCACCTCACTCATCTTTTCGATGGCACTTTGTAGCTGCTGCCACTCATAGTCTTCTAACTGCCCCGTACGCAATTTGCTACCGGAAATCTCCGCTTCAAGGGAGATCAGACGTTGTACCAACTGAAGATTGGACATCTCCAGCGAGAAAATCGCCACCGGCTTATCAAAATCCATGGCAGCATTTCGAGCCAGGGAGAGAATGAAACTCGTCTTACCCATACCAGGACGGGCGGCCACGATGATCATGTCCGATGGCTGCCAGCCGGATGTCAGTCGATCCAGCTCCGTAAAGCCCGTCGGCACACCCGTAAGGCCCTCTTTCTTGGAGGCCATTTCCTCCAGTTGCTTCAATGCACGGCTGGCCAGAGAGCCCATGCTCTCGTAGCTCCGGCTGAGGTTTTGCTGGGTGATATTGAAAAGACCCTGCTCGGCCTGGTCCAGTAGATCAAAAACGTCGGTCGTGTCTTCATAAGCATCCCGTATCACACTGGTCGAGACCCGGATCAACTCCCGCTGGATGTGCTTTTGCGAAATAATACGAGCGTGGTATTCGATATTGGCTGCCGATGCAACGCGATTGGTTAATTCGACCAAGTAGTAGGGTCCACCTGCCTTTTCAAGGTCTCCACCCTTGCGCAGCTCCTCGGTAACTGTGAGTAAATCCACCGGCTGGGTCCGTTCAAAAAGACGAAGCATGGCCTTGTAAATGAGTTGGTGGGCATCGGAGTAGAAACTTTCGGATTGCAGTATATCCAAAACGACAGGGAGCGCGTCCTTGTCCAACATAATGGCACCCAGAACGGCTTCTTCTAAAGGGAGGGCTTGGGGCTGCACCTTTCCGAACACATAGCTCGAAAGGTCATTTCCCTTCTTGTTGCGATAGTTCGCAATATTCTTTACCGGCTTGGTTGAGTCTGCCATAGTTAAATATTCAGAGCGTTAATAGGGTTCCTCCCATTAAGTCGTTTCTCATAGTAGTAAGTGCTTTTCAGCGGATTGCGCCTAGTTAGCACGGCCGACAAATGTACACCATTGTAGCCATAATAAATAATCGCACTTGAACAGTCAATCCTAACAGTATGTGGAAAATTATTTGAAGGATGTGGAAAACTTGTTGATCTCGTTTGTAACACGAAGGGCAAACAAGCAGGATTCTTGTGAAAAACAATTCGAATATTATTTATCTCTATACAAAAAAGAAAATTATATTACGAATTATTTTAATACTTTCAAGCGACTCATTCAATGTAATCAAAAAAACACAAATTGACAAGAGGGACACCAAAACAATTACAAAAACAGCCCTTACCAGTCGGATTTGATCCATACATCCTGGCAAGGGCTGCTTATAACGAAGGAAAAAAATTCCCTAGAAATCGTTCAAACGTCGTTTGACCTCTTCGATGACTTCTTCTTGCAAATCTATTTCCTTGCCCTTCTTTTCCTGATCAACTTCGTTTTTTTCAATGTTGGCCTCCGCCTTTCGAATCCTTTCCTTGGCATTCTCGATGTCCCGACGATAGCGGTCATTGTCTCGCTTGAGTTTCTTCAAATCTTGCTTGATCGACTTCAACTTCTTTTCTTCCGAGGACAACTCCAACTGTGTTTTTTCTTTTGCCACATACAAGGCAAAACGCATCAAGAACTTCTCCGTCTCAGCATATTCCCCCGGGTGGTCAGTCGAAGAAAGGAATTCGTCCCCATAGTCAACCCACATCACCAATTCCGTGTCATCGCCTTCTTCCTCTACCTTAGCATATATGTCTACCGGCTGCGATCCCCCAATTTCTACGACCTTGCAATTGTCCGACAGCCACTCCTTCGCCTTTTTATTCTTGCGGGTTTTTCCGTCGAAGCCTTTCATGTGTTCCTTCCAGCACTTTTCAACAAACTTCCGATCAGTATCAGGTAAGTCTAGTATAACGGCATTGCGACTTCCGAGGCTCATCATGCGATCATTCTCGGAAATCTGAGCGTTCATGCTTACGCTGAAGCATAATAAAAGGCAAATGACTTGTAGATTTTGCATTTTCGCAATATTTTTATGGTATGTGTCTAAAACTGTTTCAAGTCGCAATTATTTGAAGAAAGCTGTTGATTATTATTTGCTATGAAGCCAAAATTTCTTTCATTCATCGCCACTTGACTAAAATTATTTGTTTGGACGCAACGTTTCTGGATAAGTAACTTCTTTGAAGTTAGGATGAAGTGTGGGAAATCGACGTATCTTTGAGGAAATTCGAAGATTTTACAACAAATAGGATGCGTTTTCTCTTTTATCCTTAAATCGCAGCAGAAACAAAGTTAAGAATCTCCAATCACCAATCCACTGATCTTGTTTACTTTGTACATCTGATATTCAGTAAACTATTTGGTTTTCACCGCCATTCCTAATTCATCACCGATTTAAAAATAGTCTACCCCACTATTTTTTGCACAATTTTTGGATACATCTCAAATACGAAGTTATAAAATTGATTGATAATGAAAGGTTTAAAATATACGCTCACCATGCTCATTCTCTTGCTTGGCGTCGGGCTACTATCCGCTCAATCCAAGAAGCAAAGAAAGGCAGACGAGCTGTACAAACTCAATGAGTTTTCTGCAGCCATTCCGGCTTACGAACAGCTGCTGAAGAAAAAGTCAAATCTTTCCAACAAAACAAAACTCGCATTTTGTTACAAGGCCATCAACAGAACAGATGATGCTGAAAGGCTATACGGCGAGATCGTTCAAGATGAACGCGCAAAGGATATTACCTTTCTCTACTACGGAGAAACCTTGATGAGCAATGAAAAATATGACGAGGCGCGCGAATGGTTCCACAAATACAGCGAACGCAAACCGGATGATGAAAGAGGGCGACTAATGGCCATTTCTTGCAGTGAAGTCAAAAACATCCAGCCGATGTTTACCAATGTCAACATCAAGGGCTTTACACAAAATAGCGAAACCGACGATACTGCACCGGTGGCCTTCAACGAGGGCGTCGTTTTCTCCTCTGATCGCCCCCAGGGCATGAAACTGCTCAAACAAAAATCGGGTACGACCG
>JBCCSZ010000030.1:0-36120 GCA_039199225.1 Bacteroidota bacterium | reverse complement strand
CTACTATTGCGTGCCATCGGTCAGGCTACCGAAACCATTCAGAGTATCCCTCGCTGGTTCTATGCGATCTTTGCCACGGATATGGCGAATAAAAAGTTTGCAAACAAACCCTTGTACCAGGAAGTGGTAAAACGCTTCGCGGCTTATGTTGGAACTTCCTTTCAGCAGGGTGTGACGGCCAGTGGGCGGCCAGTCGAGGTATATGCCCTTTTCGGAGGTCAGTGGCCACATTCCAGCTACATGGTACCAGGCGGTGTGATGTGCGCTCCGACGCTTAAGGACATCACCCGCGCACATGCCATCATGAACCAGTTCCGCAATGATTGGTTGGAAACGGTTTGGCTGGGCTGCAGCATTGAGCGGTATATGCAGATCAAGACTTGGGACGACCTGATGGCTTGGCTCGAAGAAAACGAATCGCATCGCAACAGCGACCTGGGTCTGTTCTTACGCGCTGGCTTAGAGTTTGGGCTTGATAAGTTTGGTCAGGGCGTTGGTAAATACCTCGCTTGGGGTACTTACCTCCACAAGGATATGTATAACAGACCCACGATCGATACTCGGAATGCGGCGACCATTAGTCCTTCCGGTTTTTGGGACGGAAAAAAATACTACGAAGCAGATCAAAAGATGGTATCGGAGCATGTCAAGCACGCCTGGTACATGAATCAGGAAGATGCTTTGCACCCCTTCGATGAGCCCATTCCAACGGCTGCGACAGACTCCAAGAACTTGGAGGATTCTGACTTCAGTGGAAAATACAGCTGGTCTAAAGCGCCTCGCTTCATGGGATTTGCAGCAGAAACAGGTCCATTGTCGAGAGTCATTATGGCGGCCAATCCAGCGAACAAAGAGCATCAATTCCGCGATCCTTTGTTTGGCGACATTATGGAGAAAATGGGACCTTCTGTCTTCACTCGTGTTCTGGCGCGTATGCATGAAGCACCAAGATTGTACTTACAGATAGATGAGTGGCTCAGACAAGTTCGGCTGGACGATGAATTTTACATCAAGCCAACAGAAAGAGACGGCATTGGTTGGGGAGCAACCGAAGCTGCTAGAGGAGCCCTTGCGCACTGGATCAAAATCAAGAACGGCGTTATTGAAAACTATCAAATCATCGCTCCGACGACCTTCAACGTAGGTCCAAATGACAAAGACGGTAACCCTGGCCCAATCGAGTCAGCCCTCGAAGGTACAGAGATCGAAGATCCACACGATCCGGTCGAGGTGGGTATGGTAGCCCGTTCATTTGACTCCTGCCTGGTATGTACAGTTCATGCCCACGACAACAAGACGGGCAAGGAATTGGCGAGATTCAAACTGTAAAAATTAAAACCCATAACGAAAGGAAAACCCGTCCAACTTCAATTGGCGGGTTTCTTTTTGTATATTGAATAAGCGAGTAATTTTTTCTTCACCCGCGTTGCAATCCCATCATTCTACTGGACAGAAAATAAAAAGTAGACGGGCATCAAGACTTGCAATTTAGCAATTTTACAAAAGCAATCGATAAATGACAGATACGGCAATATTGGGATTTGGAAATCCCGTTCGGGCAGATGACGGTGTTGGCATTTACGTCATAGATCAATTAAAAGAAAAGCTGGCAGCTTCTGCGCCTGTGAGCCTATTCGACATGGGGACATCGGCCTTTGAGGTCTTATTCAAATTAAAAGGCCACAAACGCATCATCCTCATTGATGCTGTGATCAATTCTGGGGAAGCAGTAGGCACAACCTTTCGCTTGCCGGCCTCCGAGGTGGAAGCGCAAATAGAAGACGATCCATTGGTTTTCCTACATGGACTGAAATGGAACCAAGCGCTTTCCTACGCCCGAAAAATGTTGGGAGACGACTATCCCAAAGAAATAGAAGTTTATTTAATCGCCATCGAAAATACGCGCTTCAATGTAGGCATGACGGAAGATGCCATAGCGGGGGGCGATAAAGTCGTCGATCTATTATTAAAAGAATTTTCTACCCCGGCACCACAAGCTTAGACGTAGTTCATCAAAATCATTCTTTATGTTTATTCCTCCACAACATTTGAAAAAGCAAGTGCATCCTGCATCGAACGACGACGGTAGTAAGATTCGTCTCAAAGCATCTCATTTATTGGTCGATCACGAAATCGCATCGGAAGCTTTTGGGGAGGAGCACAACATTTATGTGATTTATTATCCGGACCGACGATCCTTATTGATTGCTCCGGTGAGCGATGAGATATTCAAAAAGTTGCACAAAGCAGCTCAACAGATGGTGAAAGACCGCAATCTGAAAGGAGATAAAAGCGTTGCGCTGCACGAAATACTGATTGACAATCAGATCGACCAAAGCGATCGGGATTTGGAATACGAATGGCAACCCGCTTTGGGCATTTTAAATGTCAAATTGTAATGGCTTATGTATTGCTCTCCAAACTTACCTTCTTTCTCCTCCCCCGAATCACTCGGTAAACCAGCCGACTTAAAACTCTTGCTGGAAGATCGGTGGCTGATTGATACAGAGGTACGCTACCTGCTTGAAGAGAAAAGAAGTTTGTGGTATCTGAGCATGTTGTACATCGCGGTAGATAATCCACTAAAATTTATTTGCAAAAAAATTGACACCTATCCTACAGAGAAAAAAGCAAAAACTTTTGCTAAAATTTTACAGCGAGGCATTCGAAAAGATGCCAGAGGTACTTTAAAAACGAATACAGATGCTTTCCATTTTTGCGACAACTGAGTATATAGACGATGTTCATGCAATCGTTCAATCCATAGACCGACTTTCCGAGTTGGTCAGTATTTACGACTCTTTCCAACACGCCCCAACGGCTGCCTATAACAGTTTGATGATCGACCATCGGGGGATTTTATGCCCCATTGATTGGCAGAATGGTGGACCTCCTTATCTACTACCCGCTAAGCTGGCTTTTCAAAAGGAAGTTTTATTGGGTTTGATTTTCGCACGTTTGGGCAATATGGAATGGGCCAGCAATCATTTGTCTGACCATACGGCCTTACTAGCCGAGCTGGAAACCGTCCATCGACTTTTTAATGGGGGCATTGTCCAATTGCCAGCTACCGCTTCCTCATCGGATGCCTTTGAAAATTACAGAACAGCCCACAACACTGCCATCCTTCAACACTACGGACAGCTCGAACAGCCAGCAGATTTAGGACAGATTCGCGACAGCTATGCCCAGGCCCTGGCGGCCGCTCCCAATAGTGAGCATCGGGCTTATACGGTCAGTCAGTTTGCAACACTCTTACTCGATGCCGGCGAAGTTGCCCTAGCAGAAAAAATGCTTTCAGAAGCTGTTCAAGAGGCTATTTCCGAGGAAGCTCGCCACAAGTTACAAACCATCCTTACGCAGGCTTGGATGAAGCAGTTGACTGTCCCCTACGATCAAAAACTATTGGAAAGACTGAAAAATACCCTCTGGGAAAGTCTACAATTTTATGAGCGAAACGATCGCCAGGCAGAAATGGGATTGCTACTACTAGATGCAGCGCACATTGCCAATATTTCTGATAGCTTCTCCGAATCGCTGGGCTACATCAGTCGAGCTGAGAGGATTTTTGAGGCGCAAGAAATGATCGAACTGCAAGGTAGTACGCACCTCCGAAAAGGGACTCTGCTATACACCTGGGCGCAAAAAGGCAATCCCCAGTTTTACAAACCTGCGCTGGAAGCCTATCAGCGAGCTTTAAAGATATTTCGGCAGGAAGTGGCCCCCGATATTTTTGCCGACATCCACCACAACCTAGCCATCTTGTATGCAGAAATGCCCGCAGAGCAAAAGAAGCGTGGTATCTGGGCTGGTATTTCCGCAACCTCTTTTCAGGAAGCCTTGAACTATTACACCAAGGAAAACTTCCCCTACCAATATGGCATGATTTGCAACAACTTCGGAAATGCATTGATGAAGTTTCCTGCAGCCATTCATTCAGATAATTACGAGAAAGCGCTTTTTTATTACCAGGAAGCACTAGACGTTCGCACGGCCAATGTCCCCTACGAACGCAGCATCACCTTGCTCAATTTCTTGGAAGCAAGCTGGAATGTCAGCAACGCCCAAGAAACTTTCAATGAAGATCGGTACAAAGACATGTTGACCAAAGCAGAGGAAATTCAAACCTTAGTGGAAGATGCAGATATGCTAGCAGAAGCACAAAAACACTTAGCTTTATTGAAAGAACTCAAGGAAACCGTTTCGAGATAAATGACTTAATAAGGAACCTACTATGCACGAAATATCGCTGATCCGAAATATTTTCAATACCCTCGAAGCAGAATTTTCTACCACAGAACTCGATAAGCTCACGGCTATTGATTTAAAGCTGGGCCTGCTCTCCAATGTCGAACCAACGCTGATGCAAAATGCTTTCGAGGCCGTTACAAGCGCTGAAGAAAAATTTCAGGAGGTAAAGCTCAATATGGAAATCATTCCCATTGAAATCTACTGTTCTGACTGTGATGTTCATTCTACCATTGAACAATATAAATTTGCCTGTAAAGATTGTGGCCGCCCCAATAATAATGTTGTCAAAGGAACAGAGCTACTCATTCATCGGGTTCATTTTGACTAGTCTAAAATAATACAAGCAACCGATTCAAATTATTGATTGCCTCTTCCCTCCCTGCTTGTGAAGTAGTAGGATTACAATTTTTAACCATCGACTGTTAGGACTCATTAGAAAATGTTTTCTAAACAATAGAAATTCTTTTCCATTCGAAATGGATTCAATAAATTGTAATCACAAGCTATAGCCGAGCGCTTATTTTTTTACCCAGATTGTATAAAATCTTTGTATCAAATGGAAAAAGTTCAAAAATCAACCAAGACTGCCAGAGGCAGCGTCACTTGTGATAGTACGACCATGCATTTGCTCAAAGCCAATGATTTTGTGGCCGATAGCATCCGCAAGAAAATGGCGGCTCAAAATATTTTGCTCCTCAATATTGCATCTTCTGCAGGCAGTGGAAAAACCACTCTATTGCAGGAAACAGCACGCCGGATTGGCGATAAAGTCAAAATGAAAATTTTAGTCGGTGACTTGGAAACAGAGCGAGATGCCGATCGCCTTCGCGATGCGGGTGCCGATGCCTTGCAAATCGTGACTGGTGGCATTTGTCACTTGGAAGCTCAGATGGTTTGGCAGGCGATGGAAAACCTCGACTTGGAAGGTGTTGAATTGCTCATCATCGAAAATGTCGGAAACCTAGTTTGTCCAGCCTCTTTTGACTTGGGGGAAGATTATCGCGTTACGCTGATTTCAACCACCGAAGGAGATGACAAGCCCAAGAAGTATCCACGCATGTTTCTAACCAGCGAAATGCTGCTCGTCTCCAAGGTAGACCTCCTCCCCTATTTGCCATTTTCTGTCGATGCCGTTGTAGCCGACGCCCGCGAGATCAATCCCAATATTAAGGCATTGGAAATCTCCAGTACCCAAAACAAAGGAATCGACCAATGGTGTGATTGGTTGTTGGAGCGGGTACGCGAAAAGCAGGCAGCTTCACAAGAGGTGAGTGTTTAATGCAATGCTGGCACATCCATATCGAAGGTCAAGTACAAGGCGTGGGCTTCCGGCCCTTTGTGTATCGTCTTGCAAAAGCGCATGCGCTCAACGGTTGGGTGAACAACACCAGCGATGGTGTCCACATAGAGTGTCAGGCAAATAAAGGAAGCTTTCAGCTTTTTTGTGAAGCATTGGTCGAGCAAGCACCTCCCTTGTCTCGAATCACGCACTTTCATACCCATGAAATAGCGGAACAAGCGTTCACCGATTTCCAGATTATTCATTCTGACAAGCATACGGATGCTCGTCTTTTGTTGACACCTGATTTTGGTATGTGCCGCCCTTGTAGAGAGGAGTTAAAGGAAGCGACAAACCGCAGGCAAACTTATCCATTCATCACTTGTACAAATTGTGGCCCCCGCTATTCCATCATCCAAAAGTTGCCTTATGATCGGCCCCATACCAGTATGGCGCCCTTTCAGATGTGTAAAAGTTGTGAGCAGGAGTACCACGATCCACTGGATAGACGCTACTTTTCTCAGACCAATTCTTGCCCGACCTGCTCCATTGAGCTACGGCTGTACGACCAGCAGAAAAATTTTCTCAGCAAAGAAGTAAGTGTCATCATTGAGCAAGTAGCCCAGGCTTGGGAAGATGGAAAAATTGTTGCCATCAAAGGCATAGGTGGCTATTTAATCTGCTGTGATGCATCGCAAAAGAAAGCTGTCCAACAGCTGCGACGACGAAAACATCGCCCCTCCAAGCCTTTCGCCCTGATGTTCCCCAGCGTAGGTGCCATAGACGAGGAGATGCCCCTGCAAGACGATGAGCGGAAACTTCTCCAGAGTTCGGTCGCTCCAATTGTTTTACTTGATTGGCCAAACAAGACGACCAGTACACTAGCCAGCGAAGACATTGCGCCAGGCTTGGAGCAGTTGGGTGTGATGATTCCCTATACGCCACTCTATGAGCTCTTGCTACAGCGGTTTGGGAAGCCCATTGTCGCAACCAGTGGCAACATCAGCCAGTCGCCCATTGTGTTTCAAGACGACAAAGCTTTGGAAGAGCTTAGCACCATTGCCGATCTCATTGTAGTCAATAATCGGGCGATTCAATTGCCACAAGACGATAGCGTCTACAAATTTTCCAGCGAGCGCAGGCAAGCAATTGTCCTACGGCGATCCCGCGGCTTAGCCCCAACTTTCATCCAAGAAAAAATACAGTGGCCAGAGGCATCCATTTTAGCCTGCGGCGCACAACTCAAAAGTACCTTTAGCCTGCTGCAGAAAGGCAATACATACATCAGTCAATACCTGGGTGATTTGGATCAGTTTGATACGCAGGAAAGCTATCGCCATTGCGTTCAGCATTTCCTCGAACTTTTTAAAGTCCAACCCAGCTGTATTTTGACCGACAGCCACCCGGCTTATGCCTCCACCCAGTACGGCCACGCGCTCGCCGAGGAACTACAAGTCCCAGTAACAGAAATCCAACACCACCAAGCACACTTTGCCGCGCTGCTTGGCGAACACAACTTAGTTCGTTCTAAAGTGCCTGTGTTAGGTGTAATCTGGGATGGCACTGGCTGGGGAACAGATCGTCAAATTTGGGGCGGTGAGTTTTTCAGCTATGAAAATTTTGAGTTCCATCGCGCTTATCACTTTGATTATTTTAAAGCCATCCTTGGCGATAAGATGCCGAAAGAGGCCCGAATCGCTGCGCTCTCTGCCTGCCATGGATTGGTGGAGGCAGCTCAGTGGCTTCGCCCGAAGTTCAGCTCATCTGAATGGCAGATTTATGGCCGATTGCTGGACAGAAAAAATCAACTACAGACTTCCAGTGTTGGCCGTCTATTCGATGCCGTTGCCTCCCTGCTTGGCCTGATGGATGTACAAACCTTTGAAGGGGAAGCAGCCATGCGTTTGGAAAGTTTGGCGAGGAAATACACCCGTAAGAACGGCTTGAATTTCTCTGAAAACTACGCAACCCAAATGGTTTTCAACAATCGAATTTCTACACAATCCTTGATGCAACAATTGTTGTTGGATTTACAAAACGAAAAACCCATAGCCTTCATAGCTGCCAAGTTTCATTTCTCCTTGGTACAGCTGATTCGAATAATCGCTCAAAGCAAAGGCATCAAACACCTGGCGTTCAGCGGAGGTGTATTCCAAAACAGTTTACTGGTTGATCTTATTGGACATCATTTACACAAAGACTTCCAGCTCTATTTTCACAAGCAGCTGTCTCCCAACGACGAAAACATTTCCTTCGGTCAGTTGGTACACTACCAAATCCAACAGCTCAAATTTTCAATGACTCAATCCAAATCAAATACTTATGTGTTTAGCAATACCCGGTAAAATCAAATCCATCGAAAGCCAATTCGACGGTCTCGTTCGAATGGCCAAAGTATCCTTTGGTGGCATCATCAAAGAAGCCAGCCTGGAAATGGTTCCAAAGGCGCAAGAAGGTGATTATGTGCTGGTCCATGTTGGGGTAGCCATCAGCATTGTCAATGAAGAAGAAGCCAAAAAAACCTTTCAATATTTGGAGGAGATGGGGGAAGTGGCAGAGGAGTTGAACATTTCGGAGTTTTTGCCGGAGAAGGAGAAGGAGGAGCGGTGAGCGGTGAGCGGTGAGCGGTGAGCGGTGAGCGGTGAGCGGTGAGCGGTGAGCGGTGAGCGGTGAGCGGTGAGCGGTGAGCGGTGAGCGGTGAGCGGTGAAAATTAAATTGTGTGTTTTATATGACCTAATGTACTCAATGAAAATTGCAGACTGATTGGAGGAGCGGTGAGTGGCAGAATAGATCAGCAATTGAGGGAGTGACTTTTTGATTCATTTTTTAAAACCTATTTTGAAATGAAATTTTTGACAGAATATAGAGATCCGGAAGTGGCAGAGCGTTACTTGGAAGAAATCAAAAATACAGTGACGCAGCCTTGGACAATTATGGAGGTCTGTGGGGGACAAACGCACAGCCTGGTAAAAAACGGGCTTTTGAATATGTTGCCATCAGAAATTAATATGGTACATGGTCCAGGTTGTCCAGTTTGTGTGACGCCTTTGAATTTGATTGATAAGGCCGTTTATCTGGCCGAAGAAAAGGGAGCCATCCTTTGTTCTTTTGGCGATATGCTGCGCGTACCGGGTTCTCAAAAAAGCTTGCTGGAATCCAAGGCTGGAGGAGCTGACATTCGCATTTTGTATTCTCCCTTGGAGGCAGTCAAGATTGCGCAGCAAAATCCGGATCGGGAGGTGGTATTTTTTGCAGTTGGTTTTGAAACAACGGCACCAGCCAATGCCCTTTCTGTGGTTCATGCGCATCGCTTGGGTTTAAAGAATTATTCGATCCTGGCTTCCCACGTTTTGGTGCCACCTGCTATTCAAGCATTGATGAGCGATGAAGAAAGTCACGTGCAGGCTTTTCTGGCTGCCGGGCATGTTTGCACCATTATGGGTATGGAAGAGTATTATCCCTTGGTTGAAGAATATAAGCTTCCAATTGTAGTAACTGGATTTGAGCCTGTCGATTTACTGCAAGGTATTTTAATGACGGTACAGCAATTGGAAAAAGGGGAAGCCAAGCTGGAAAATCAATATACACGCATGGTGCATCCGCAAGGCAATCCCAAGGCGGTCGAAACGATCCTGGAAGTTTTTGACATCACCGATCGGATGTGGCGAGGGATGGAAGTCATTCCACAAAGCGGCTACAAAGTCAAGGAGAAATACAGGGCTTTTGATGCGATGCAAAAATTCGATGTCCACATCCCGGAAGCACCCGAGAATGAAGAGTGTATTGCCGGAGATATTATGAAAGGGTTGAAAAAACCATTTGAATGTCCAAATTTTGGTAAACAATGCCAGCCTGAAAGTCCGCTTGGTGCGCCTATGGTGAGCTCGGAAGGGGCTTGTGCCGCCTATTATCACTTTTCGGGTATGATTGAGGAAATGGAAGCCATCTAGTGGTTCGAGCCGTAATAAGACCAAACAAATTTATTCAATGAAATCAATGACACAGCGGGACAAGAAAATAAAAATGCAGCTGCAATGCCCGATGCCTCAAATCGATTTTGAGCTCATCACCCTTGGACATGGCAGCGGTGGTTTATTGACCAATCGACTGCTCGACACCGGCGTTTTCAAACTGCTGCAAAACGACCTGCTCGACAAACGCCACGACGGCGCCCAGCTCCCACTCAACGGCCTGACGGCCTTCACAACCGATAGCTTTGTCATTTCGCCCATCTTTTTTCCCGGTGGAAACATCGGTGAACTAGCTGTCAACGGAACTGTCAACGACCTGGCCATGTGCGGCGCCATTCCCCAGTATCTCTCCCTGAGTTTCATCATAGAGGAAGGCTTGCACATGAAGGAGTTTTGGGACATTCTAGTGGCCATCAAATTTGCTTGTGAGCAAGCTGGCGTGCAAGTCGTCACCGGCGATACCAAAGTGGTGGAGCGAGGCAAGGGCGATAAGATATTCATCAATACCACGGGCATCGGACGTCTGCACGAAAAAGCAGCCATCGACATTCGACGGGTCAAGGCGGGAGATAAAATCATTGTGAGCGATCAGGTGGCAACGCATGGGATCGCCATCATGTCGGTACGCGAGGGCTTGGAATTTGAGACGACCATCGAAAGTGACACCCGCAATTTAAACCATGCTGTAAAGGCTTTGCTGGATCGCTTTGGTCCACAGATTCACCTGCTCCGGGACCCCACGCGCGGTGGTGTCGCCACGGTTTTGACGGAAATTGCCAGAGACAGCGGGCTGGGCATCGACATTGCACAAAAGAACATTCCGGTCGACGATCAGGTGGCAGGAGCTTGCGAAATATTGGGACTCGATCCACTCTATGTGGCCAACGAAGGCATTTTCCTCACCATAGTCGATGCGGCCGTAGCAGAAGAGGTCGTTGTGGAACTCCAACAGCAAGAAAGTTGCCGCCATGCCACCATCATCGGAGAACTGGTAGAAAGCCACCCCAAGCAAGTTGTTCTAACCAGTCGCATCGGTGGCAAAAGGGTCGTCAATATGTTGGTTGGCGAACAGTTGCCCCGTATTTGCTAAACCTTAAATCAAACGAACTTTGAAAGACGACAAATCGACATTGGCAACGAACGACTTAAAATCACTGCTCGAAAAGAACCATATTTTCAAAGGAGCTGCCGACAGTCCACTACTGGCTCCGAGAGGTGTATTCCTGGTCAACCGTATGCTCTTTGTAGCGGACACGGCTCAAAATCGGGTTTTCATCTGGCATCAACTGCCGACTACAGAATTTGCGCAGCCAGATGTCGTCTTGGGGCAAAATACCAAGGCACAAACCGGCCGCAACGCCAACGGCAAAGTGAATGCATCGAGCCTGTTCTACCCTTCCGGCATCTGGTCCGATGGTCAAAAGCTCATCGTCGCCGATGCTTGGAACCACCGGGTGTTGATCTGGCTACAAATGCCGACTGAGGACGGGCAGGCTGCCGATGTAGTGATCGGACAAGCCGACTTCAACAGCAATCTTCCCAATATCAAGGGCGTTGGACAGACACCCTCTGCACAATCGATGAATTGGCCCTATGGCGTTTTTTCCGATGGACAGCAGCTTTGGGTGGCCGATACAGGCAATCGACGGGTGTTGTATTTTAAAAACATCCCGACACAAAATTTCACAGCCGCCGACCGGGTGATCGGAAAGCCGTCTTTCCAAGAACGCGATTACGAAAACCAAGACCCGATTTGGCCCTATTCGATAAAAATCGGTCCACAAGGGCAGATGGCCATCACCGATACTCAATACTATCGCGTCTTATTTTGGCAGGATTGGACGACGGCTTTCGAGCAAAAAGCAGATGTCGTCATCGGACAAACCTCTTTCGAGGGCAATGGACAAAATCAGTTTGGCTGGTTTCCACAGCGCCATACCCTCAATTGGTGTTACGACAGTTGTTTTTACAAAAATGGGCTTTGGGTGGCCGATACCGGAAACAGCCGGATACTCTGGTTTGATCAATTGCCGGAGGCACACAACCCTTCTGCAGACAATGTCCTGGGGCAAGATGATTTTCAGACGGGCAGTGAAAATAAAAATACCATTTGGAGTACGGAAGGCAGCTTGTATTGGCCTTTCCAAATTTGTATAGAAGATCAAACGATGGTTGTCGCCGATACGGGCAATCACCGGGTGGTCATCAATTATCTAAATTTTTAAGCATCGAGATCAATGGAAACTTCTTTTCCCTTATTGTTTGCGGCAGTCGTTGGCTTTGGCCATGCATTTGAAGCCGACCATTTGGTGGCCGTCAGCAGTATTGTCACCAAGCGTGGCAAGGCAACACTGGCCGTCAAGGATGGTATTTACTGGGGGTTGGGACACAGTTCGACCATTTTGGCCATTGGCTTATTGATGATTGTTGGGAAAGCGACCTTTCTCAACCATTATTTTGGCTATTTTGAGGCAGGTGTCGGGTTGATGTTGATTATCCTGGGTGTGTTCCGCTTGTACCAATATTTTCAAGCTGGTGAGGCCACCATCGATGAACACGACAACCACAAGCTAGCATATGGCGTTGGCCTAATACATGGACTGGCAGGAAGCGGTGCGATGGTCTTGCTGGTGATGACAGAGATTGAAAGCAGTTTCAACAGCTTGGTGTATCTAGCCATTTTCGGCATCGGATCAGCGCTGGGGATGTTGACAGCAGCGGGGATTTTCAGTCTGCCTTTCACCCAAAAGATCAGCCATAGTCGTTCTTTACAATTTGGATTGATATTACTGTCCTCGCTACTTTGTATTGGTTACGGTACATATACTTTAATTGAAAACCTTTTCTGAGTATGGAGGATTACGATCCAAAAGCGTTTTTGCTTTTTGCACTGGGGCATTATCAATTGACCGTTGTTTCTGAGGACGGAAAAATGGTGTACCTCGATCGGGGATATGCCATTGAAATAGAGGGACAGAAGCTTTTTAAGTTGTTGCAAGACGGGCAGGTAATCGCTCCTTTTGCAGATGTGGCAGAACTGTGTCAATTCATTAAAACGGATCAACTGCAGTATGGAAAAGATTGAACTGAACATCATTGCACTGGCGAATAGCGAAACGCAAAAGGGCAATTATGCGCTCATTCTGGAAGAACAAAAAGGCTTTCGCCGCTTGCCCATCATCATCGGTCCCTTCGAGGCGCAGGCCATTGCCGTGGCTTTAGAACGCATGCAACCCAATCGTCCACTGACCCACGACCTATTCAAAAATACCTTGGAAATAGCAGGCGTGAATATCACAGAAGTGCTCATCTCCGATTTAGTGGATGGGGTATTTTTTGCAAAACTCATCGGTACAAAATCTGATGGGACACCCCTGGAAGTGGACGCTCGTTCTTCGGATGCCATCGCAATGGCCATTCGCTTTACCTGCCCCATCTATACGACAGAAGAGATTATGAAATCCGCCGGAATTGTACTCGACAGCCCCAGTAAGGCTTTTACCAACAAGCGTGGCAAGCTATCGGATTATTCCCTCAAAGAATTAAAACAACTGCTGGAACAAGTGCTCGCCAAGGAGGACTATGAAAGCGCCTCCAAAATCAGAGACGCCATTGACCAAAAGGAACAATCTTAGCTTCTTTTAATTAGCTCCAAGTTTAAATACCATTTGAGCATAAAAAATCCGCCAACCAAAAAGCATTGGTTGACGGAGTGATTGTATCCGGTTAAAACGGACGTTCTAATTTTTCAAGACCTTTTGAACATTCATACCCATTTTCAAAAGATACAAGGCAGGGGGTAAATCGGATAAATCAGCTTGCTGGCTTTGGCCAGACATTAGCAGTTGCCCGCGGAGGTCGTACAGCTCCCAGCGTTCTCCCTTCGGGTTGACAATCTGTAAAATCGCCGTCACTGGATTGGGAAACGCCAAGGAAGAAGTTTCGGTGTAGGCTGGATTTTCTAAACTGGATGTCAATGCACCATTGGACCAAACCGACCAATTGGGGACGCCAGCCATAAGCGTAGACTGGTAGCCCAACAAAAAATTCGGTGGGGCCGGCAGCTCCGAATCCTCTACATAAGTCCAATCGGCATCGGCAGCATCCAGGTAGTAAAAGCCATTCACATTTTCGGCCATTACAGGATCATTTTGATAGACATACAACTTGTCATCCACCACAAAAATCTCTTCGAAATACCACCAGTCTAAAAACTCATTGCCTCGGGGAATACTGCTCAAGCTAATCTCCGTATTTGTTGAAAAACCATTTTCGGTATAGTAAACTTTACCTGTCGGCCAGCCAAAACCATTAAAAAACAGCTTGCCATCGAATGCAAACATTGACCCAACATTGACCGCCAAGCTAATGAGCGACCAGCTTTGTCCATTGTCTGCAGAAACAAACACTTGCTTGGTTCCATTCGACAGATACAATTGGCCATTGAAGGCTATAAAGAACTTGGGTACATAGGGTAGATTTGTGACACTTCCATCAACGCTTGCCTGCTTGTAGGAACTGCTCCCTTCATCCCAGTAATAGGCTTTGGCAACATTTTTTTGCGGAACAAAATCATTGGGTTTAGCAGAAACCATGACAATTTCAAAATCTGCTGTTTTTCTCGCCATCTCTACACGCTGGCCTTGAAAGAAATCAATCGGCTCAAAAGTTTTTCCGTTATCTGTACTCTTGTAGTAGCCAGAGTTGGCGCAGAGATACAGACCATCATCTCCTTGTACAACATCAAAGAAATAACCAGGATTGAAGAGGTCGTCTTGGATGTAAGCAGTCAAATCGCTGAGCAACTCCCAGCTGCTGCCATTCAGAATGTACAAACCCAAGTCGGTCAGACAAATCGGACGATCTCCCAATGTTTGTAAGTCCTTGGGATAAGCAACGGCAAAAGGTTGCTGTTGAAAAGCACCATCTCCAAACGAAGGAACATCAAACAATCCAAAACCATTCGTACCATATAGTAATTGGTCGCCCTTCCAATAAGCGATGCACCGCCCGGAAGCCACCTCATCGATGAGCGTCCAATCAATGCCATTTGTCGTCTGGTAAATGCCTTCAAAGTTGATGGCAAAGATCAAATCTTCTTTGGGTTGAATCAATTGGCTGCTGACCGCCGGTCCGTTGTTGCTCAAGGTCCAACTGTCTCCAAAATCATCGGAATAATAGCTGGCATTTGCACCGCCTGCATCCACAACGGCTACCAGCCTTTTACCGATCTGCCCATAACCCGTGACAGCCAATGTAAAAAGTGGATTGGGCTCTGCCCCCAGTTGCGTCCAGGTATCGCCATTATCGGCCGAAAAGTAGGAGCGATTGGTTCGCCCGTCCCCTTGGTTGACGAGGATGGAATCTTCCCCAATCACGCTGATGCAAAAGACGATCCCGCCTGTACCTTCGTTGATTCTTACCCAGGCAGTGTCGGCCAGGTCGGTGTAGCGCAGCCCAAAATTGGTCCCGCCGGCAAAAACCCGATCACCAGAGTGGGCAAGGTGGGTCGGAACGGCTGCCGGAAACCCCATGATCCTGGGTAGCCCTTCGTTGAATACTTCCCAGCTATCGCCGTAATCAAGCGAGCGATACATTCGATCTGCGCTATTGGTCCCCATGTACAGAACATCCCCCCGGCGGACAAAGGCGTCCGGGTTGGGAGGTAGATCCAAGTCGCCCAGTACGATTTCCCAGTTGCGCCCACCATCAAAGGTGCGCCAAGGGAAAGAGTTAACATCGACAAAGGCCGTATCACCAAAGGCATAGGTCGCGTCAAAGACGCCACCAGAAACTGGCCCCCCAGTAGAAATAAACTGGGCCATCAAGATGGTGCCATTCAATAAACAAAAGAAAAGGATGTAGAGAATACGAGTCATAAGGATTAATTTTTTGAAAAATGCAGCAATCGGTTTGGCTATAGATCAGAGGAAGATCAGGTAAAGGAGGAGGCAGGATGTCTACAAAACTAGCGGCCCTAGCCTTTTTTATCAATACTACTTTGGTAGTATTCGCAATGCGCTATAGAATGTCGATATTTGTAATTGTTATATGGTCCAATCGCCTTTTCGACGAGTACTTTCGAGTACTTACCGCTGTATTCTATGTTGGAGTATACTCGCTGGGTGTACCCCCGTTTTTTTGATGGCTCAAAACTTTGGTTACAGGATTCTTTCAACAGAAGATGGCTTACCCCAAAACAGCATCTCGGCCCTCACCCTAGATGCACAGGGCTATTTGTGGATTGGAACGCAAGATGGTCTCAGCCGATTCGATGGCTCACAATTCCTGAATTACCAATATGGAGCTGCCGTCAGAAGTCTTCACAATGTTGCCATCTACGACCTACAGACCAGCCCTTCCGGCGACTTGTACATTTTAGGCAACTATGCCGTCGAAAAATTCGATCAAAAAAGGGACAGCAGCTTACGCCTGGCCACCCTACCCGCTGGACATCGCTACCGCAATCTACTGCTAGAACCAACGAGCGGGCAGGTACTACTCAAAACATTCGATGGTGCCGGCTTCACGCCCCTATCTGAGGCCCTTCAAACAGAAAGTCAGATCGACGTTTTTTGGGATGCCTATTACGACCCGGATAAAAATCTGCTTTGGAAATTCGATAGAAAAAAGCACAATGTATTTTTAAGCGATTTAAAAGGGAAGGAAATTCGACGCTACGACAATACGGGTCCTCAAAGGATCGAGAGAGTTTTATACATACATTCTCCTCAAAAAATCATCTGCACCCTGACAGATGCCGCCCAGCAAGCGTCGCACCTGGCCTTGGTAGAAATCTCAGATACAGGGATTCAGATCATTCGGCAACATCCCATTGCCAAGGTTGTAAAGGTGGTCTATCAAGCCTCTCGTCAACGCTATTGTGCCATCGATAGGACAGGAAATTTATTTTTGTTGGATAAGGACTGGAAGCTCATTAAGAAGATCAATGCCTACAAGCAAGCCGCTGCCAGGGTACCATCGCTTTTAATGACAAAAGCCATGATCCACCAAGACCACCTCTGGCTGGGCGTCGACCCCTTGGGGATACTGTACCGATCGTTGGGAGACAACCAATTCAGCATCGTCGATTTTCCACAGCAACCGCCGGCCATCATCAAAAATGTGTTCACAGACAAGCAAAATCGCTTGTATGCTTATGTATTGGAAAAAGGGCTACAGGTTTTCAGTTCGGATGGGCAGTTGATCAGCGACCAAATTCCACTGCCTGCCGCCTTGCGCTCTCCAAACATCTTCGCCGGTTTCAATGGCCTTCGGCAGATCGGGGACCAACAGTTTGTTTTATCCGGTAGAGAAGTCTTTGGCAAGCTGGACCTCGACACCTATGAATGGACAGATTATTATGACAGACTAAAGCAGCAGGTTCCTGCAAATGAATTCAATGATGCCTATTTGTTTTACGAGCCTTTGGACGAAGATCGCGCCTGGGTTTCTGTGCGCCAATGCATTTACGAATACACCCTTTCAACGGGTCGATTCCAAAAGCGCGAATGTTTGAATGCGCCCATTACTTGTTTTTTGTCGGAAGAAGGAAGGGTGTGGATCGGAACGGAAAGTGGTTTACATCGCTGGGAAAACGACCAAATGACCGCCGATGCTCGCTTCGACAAGTTGTTTGTCAAGGACCTGCGCCGCGACCGGCAAGGCCGCTTAATCATCGCCAGCTCTATTGGCCTCTACCTACTGCACAAAGACAGCCTACAAGTTATTGATCAAAGCAATGGCTTGAAAAATAATTACATCTATGGCTCTCTGACCGATGACAAGGGCGCCCTTTGGCTGTCCACTAATCAGGGCCTTAGCAAGATCGACCTTCAAACCCAAAGCATCCGGCACTACGATCGGGAAGATGGCATTTCTGCCACAGAATACAACTCTTACGGCTTTTGGAAAGCCCAAAATGGGCGGCTCTATTTCAGTGGCATAGGTGGCATTACCATCATTGATCCTTCGGCAGAAAGCAAACTCCAAGATTCCATCCCGCTGGTCATCTCAGCCCTCAGTCTCAATGACCGATTGCCAGAGCGCCTACATACCACCGACACTGTTTTGCAGCTGGCACCAGACCAAAACACCCTGACCTTCCATTTTGCGGACCTGTTGCTCGCCGGCAAGAGCGACCTGCTGTTTCGCTACAAGCTAGAAGGCTTCGACGAACACTGGGTCCAAACAGATCAATCAGCCGCCCGTTATCCCCAACTGCCCGCCGGTCGATACAATTTCCGCCTTCAGCTCGCCCAGCAAGCAGCCAAAGAGCAACGGCTGGCTTTTGTCATTGCTCTGCCCATCTACAAACGTCCCTGGTTCATCGCCCTAGCTGGCCTGTTGCTCCTTTCCACTATAGTCGCCCTGGTCCACCTCTCCCGCCGACGCCGCTTGATTCAGCTCGAAGAAGAGCGGCAACGCAAAATGGCCTTGGAAGAGGAGCGCCGGCGCATTTCCCGAGAGCTGCACGACAACATGGGCGCCCACACCACTGCCCTGATTTCCAACATCCAAAGCATGCAAGACACCGCCGCACTGCCCGCCCAACAACGCCAATTGGAATACATGCAAAGTGTTGCTCGAAATATCCTGTCCAGCTTGAGAGACACTATATGGGTCCTCAACGGCAAACAAATGCACCTAACAGAATTGGTCGACCTCGTCAAAATGTTTGCCCTCCGCTTGATCGGCAATCGCGGTGACTACCACCTACTGGTCAATGAGCAAATTGAAGCGGACGTCCTTTTGGAAGCCAGTCAGATTGTCCACCTCAAAGCCATGCTTCAAGAAATCATCCACAACAGCCTCAAACATGCGGGCGGCGATTGCATCACCTTCAACATTCAAAGTGAGCAGCAATCGGTGCGGCTGCACATCAGTGACAATGGTCGGGGGTTCGACCCGGAGCATGTTGCCAAGGGCAATGGCCTGGAAAACATCGAGTGGCGGGCGCAGGAGATCAATTGTGTGTTGGAGCGAAAGACGGGGGCTGAGGGGACTTTTTATGAAATTGTGCTGGGGGGAGGTTGAGGTGTCACCATTCTAGTGCCTCCGGAGCTATTTGGAAAAGTTCTGCTAGCTCGGGTATATGTGCATGCTGACGTTTCATCTCATACCAAACTGTAGGGTGATGCTCCGTCTTTATACCACGTATGAAATTCTGTAATTCCTCAGTAGGATGTCCTTGATTTTTTTGGCTAACATACTCTCTTAGTCTAGCGCGATAATTTGAATAAGCATTTTTTCTAGCAGCAACAAGTGCCGACCGAGTATTGAGTCTCAAAACGCGAATAGTATATGATGCTTTATGGTAGCTTATTAAACTATTATCCTCCTCTAATGGCGTAAATACAAAAGTTTTACCCATGACATCTAACCATAAAAAATCTAATGGATTTTCTTCTCTTGGATTAATGAAGACAGGACGACCTAATGGAGGTCGATTGATATGTCCTTCTTCAGAGTGATTTAGAACGATGTAAGTAGTGTCTGTTGATTCAAAAATAGCAAACTGATTTCCTTTTGGCCCATTACAAGGACCACAAACGTAGAGATAATTTTCCCAGAGAAAAGTTTTCTCAGGATAAAAGTTCTTCGGCCAAATATGCTCGATTTCATCTGCCAGAGAATCTTCACAGTAACAACAGCGCTTAGCACCAGAGCACATGTCGGTCAATGCAGACTTTATCTCCCTAAAACAGACATTTCTTTTTCTACTATTCCATAGTCTATTTGCTTCGACAATCTGATCTGCATAAGTTTTCTTTTCGTCAATTTCGCTCTGATACCCCTTAAGGGTGCTGAGTGTTCTACTCGATAAAGGCTCTCTTTGTATAATTGGAATCATAGCTCGAAACTATCCGTCGGAAATATAGCGATTAGGCTTTGCCGTTCAATATTTTCACTATTTGAAATTGTTCCCCTTACTGATTTTTTATTGAGATGTGCTAGTTTTTCTAGCATTTCTATGGCAGCTTCAGAACTCGTAATATTATGACCAAAAAGCCCAGTACTGAAAGCATCCAAGATGTTCCCATAAATCAATCGTTTTCGCTCATCTCCTTCCACTTTATAAGATTCATTGCCTCCTCCGGGAGCAGCTAACCTCCAAATTGAACCTTGATCAGCAGCCCGACAAATGATAGGGCTATGAGTCGTTACTATAAATTGAAGAGCTGGAAAATATTTTGTAAACCATTGGCCTACCCTAGCCTGCCAGGTAGGGTGTAGATGCGCATCAACTTCATCTATTAGTACAACTCCTGGTAAATCTATTCGCAGATCGCTGGCTTCTATATTCTTAAATACTTCCTCGGAACCATATACCAAGACCATTTGGCGTAGTAACTCAAACGTCAAACTCAAAATAGACCGAAACCCATCGCTCATTTCAGTAATATCAATCTCACGGCCATTTCCATCGTGTAATTGGACGCCATTAGAAGAAACACCTGATATTGATGCCCCATGAGGTAATAATTCTCCCTCATTGATAAACTTAATAAGACAATCGAGTTCTCTTTGGGATTTTTCGTTACCTTCCAGCTTTTGATAGTTCAGCTCTCGCAACCACTCTAGACTTTCTGTAAGTGCGACATCCTCCCCAAATACAGACAGATGCGCCCCAGCACGAGGATTAGAATAATAGACCTTTCCCCAGTCTTTGTTCCCTCCTGTAAATCGACGGAAGGGGCCAAAAGAGGTAGAAAACCAACCAGCACTGCCACTCCAAATGTAGTTATCTGCATGTCGGTACTGCTTGAAAGAACTAATATTACCCGTAATATTATGACCATTATCTTTCTCCAGCGCTATCTTAACACCTGCATCAAATGGACGCTTTAGAGAACGAGCTTTTCCTGTGTATCGGTCATAATCCTGCCGCTGCACCCTGAGCTCAATGGTTCCTTCCCCCTGCCCTTTTGCAATGTATTGATTCCAGGGTAACCGCAAGGAAAGGGCTTCCCTAGGACCTAATATGGCCAACGCTATAGAACGCAAAATAGTTGATTTACCAGCCCCATTGTCTCCAATCAATACGTGCCAGCCTGCAGGCTTCGGGAATTGAAACTCCAAGTTGCCTATGCTTCGAATATTGGTAATCTTAACTCTCTGTAAATACATCTATTTGAATTACTATTTGCCACTATTTAACCAAAAAAAACGATTATTCCTATGATCTAATAGAATTTTAGATTCTTTGTGACAGGTACACCACCATAGCCTAGAATAATATAACAATTAATTAGCACACTACCTAAATTACTCCCTTCGCAGTATTTCCCTTCCCCACAAATCCCCTTAACTTACAGCCCATGAGTATAAAAATAGGCATTGTTGACGACAAGCAGGTCAATCGCAAAACAGTGATTGAGAAATTGTATGGCCATCCGGAGTTGGAGGTGGTACTGGAAGCCAGGCATGGACAAGATTTTATGGCGCAATGCGAAAAAGCAGACCAGCGACCGGAGGTGGTACTCATGGATTTGGAAATGCCTCAAATGGATGGCATCGAGACCATCAGCTGCGCCAGCCTCCGATACCCGGAGATGAAATACATTGTATTGACCGTCTTTGAAGACAATGAAAAGATATTCGATGCCATTCGGGTGGGTGCCAACGGTTATTTGCTCAAAGAGGACAGCCAGACCAACTTGATTGATGCCATCAAAAATGTCTATGAGTACAATGGTATTCCGATGAGCCCTGCGATCGCCCGAAAGGCCATGAACATGCTCGTCGGTAAGGAATCGAAGACTTCTGGCAACCCTGCCAGCATCAATGAAGCGACCAACCTCAGCAAGCGAGAAATTGAAATTCTTAAGCTCTTAGTCAATGGCCGAAAGTACAAGCACATTGCCGAAGCGTTGTTCATCTCCCCACTCACGGTCAAAAAGCATGTTTCCAATATTTACGATAAGTTGCACGTTAGCAACAGAGCGCAGGTGATTCAGTTGGTCCACAAACGCGGCTGGCTGGAAGCTTGAATGTAAATGAGCGACTGAAAGCCATCCGCTCTTGCCAGCAAGATGCCTACAGCCGCCCGAAAGTAAAAAAAGCAAGAGTTGTAATCAGCCAATCGCCGGACGATAAATCCGACTGATGAGGTTGTCGATAACATAGGACTTGGAGCGCGAATAAAAAGTATCCATCTCCTTCAAGTAGCGATGGTAAAAGAAATTCAACACCAAGCCAATCATCAGAGCCACCAAAGTCGTGTCAAAAGCCAGATTCAGACTGCGGGTAATTTCTGGCATGCCTTCGGCTGTTTTAGCCAAATGCGCCATTCCAATGGAAGACGACAGCCCGAGCAATGTACCGATGAATCCCAGCGAAATAATGGCTCCCAGGAGGTAGCGAATGATCTCCAACTGACCTTCTAATTCTTCTTTGCTGTTGGCAACCTGTGTATTGAAAACCTGCAGTGTCTCACCCACATTTTGTTCATTGCGGTATTGCGTGCAAGCTTTTTTAATGAAATCGCTTAGTAAAGACAGTTGTCCACCTTTTTCCAGTTGAATGGTCTTGAGCTTGATTTGGGCAACCTCATCGGGTGTCAGAACCAGTTGATCCTTTTCTGGTAGTATGCCCAGTTGGAAGCTTTGGGATTGTAGCTGGATGAAACGACGCTTTTCCAGCAACTCAAAAAGGCTGTACATGAATACGGCATAAATCATTATCTGGATGTAACCCTGGCCGCTTCCACCCAACAACTCCATCAGCCGCTGGCCAGTGGAACCCTCGGGCAAAAGGTTCACCAGTAAAATGAGCAATAACCAAAATCCCAATGCCGGAACAATACTGAATATGATTTGCAAACGCTTTGTATGAAACATGATTCTTAGTTTTTAAGTGCCTAGAAAAAATACAGAGACAACAATCAAAAGGGCTTATTTCTTGAGGACGTAGCTTCCATCCTTTTTCAAAATCACAGTCGCCAATAGCGTACGCCCCTTGCCAACTGTGAGCTTCTTGCGGAAAGATTCTCCTCTTTGCTGATTTGCATCGTCCTTGGTATACAGCAAACCGTTGAGCATAATGGTGCTGCGCTTTTTCTTACTGCTTTTGAATTGCGCATACATTTTATACTCGCCTGGAATGATGTTGTCGAATTGACGGACGGCCTCCTGATTGGTGCGTAGGTCATTGCCAAATAGGCGATTTCTCGACTTACCACTGTCCCAGTTGCCAATGCGCTTGTTGCGCTTCCGACCACCGTAGACACAATCGCCTCCTTTGCAGACAAACAGATCGACATTATCGTTGCGATCCAACCAATTGACCTCGAAAGATACTCGGCAAGGAACAGATGGTGCGTCACCTTTGAATACAGGCGGGGCTGGCCTCGGTTTTTGGCTTGACGAAGGGGTCGGCGGCTTAGGTTTGGGAGGCTCCTTGGGTTTCACCTCTTCCTTTTTGGGAGGCTGCACCTTGGGCGATGCATTGATGGTCGATGGTTTGGAAGTTGGTGCAGGTACTGGTTGGGGCCTGGGCTTGGGTGGCTCTACGCGGGCTGCCAAAATGCGCTCTGCCGGCTTGGGTGGCTTTGGCAATTCTTTGTAGGCCACCAAGACGGTCAGCAAGGTATCTCCGGCAGATTTTTGGAGCAAGCTATCGGGAAGCGTCCCATGAATTTTCATTTGTGTACTATCGAAGTAGACCATTGCCTGGCGAACCTTGGTAGCAGACTCTCCACCCTTCGGCGTGATGATGAAGAGGAAAATGACCGCTCCCAGGGCGCTCGTCAGTAAATCCAGCAAGGACAAACTGAAGAGCTGTTTTGTTCTTCTGGTCATAAAATATTTTTTGATTCGAACCTACAGTCCGATGATTTAGAAAATCAGACGATCTATCTTTAAGAAACTTTGCGGTTCAACGGAACCGTCTTCATAGCCGAAACCGATGCCTTGTTGGGCAAGGGAAAATGGCAATGCCTACACCGGGGACCTTCACCAGCATCTACACTTCCACAGTTGATGCATTGGATCGTTTCTGCTTCGGCAGGCTTTGGCGCTTCGGCTGCCACTACATGCAAACTGAACTGGCCGGGCATATTGCAACTGATGCATTTGACGGCGGATACTTCATTGATCGTATTACAATTATTGCAGATCTTCATACGAGATTAATATTTGTCTTCGAAATTAAAATGGTACTCATAGCCGATGGTAAACATCGCCGTGCGATTGGTCTGGTTGCCCTTGCGACCATTGAAAAAATCATTGGCGTCTTTGTAGCGCGGATTGAAAATATCTGCCGTTCCCAAATCCCAAGTGATGTTGAACAGCAATTTGCTGCGTTCGTTCAATTCCAGAAAAATACCCGGAGAAATCTGAAAGCCCACTTGCTGACTTTTGTAATCTTCATTCACTCCCTCTCCGAAGGCGACCTTGAAGTTTTGAACATCCGTCTCATCGGTTCCAAAATATTCCGTTGTTTCATCTACTTTGCCACCCAAACCAAAGTTGAAGGACGGACCAATGGCAATGCTCCAACCAATGCGATTGGCGAGGTAGTCGCGATAGCCAAGCAACAGCAGAATTGTGACGTAGTGGAGTCTTTCGCGGGCCGTAAAATAGCCGACGGTTCCATTTTCTTCAAAATTATCCGTTTGGTATTCACTCCCTTTTTGTACGTAGTGCAGCCCAGTGCTGATAGTCCATTTGTTGAGATGCAAACCCATGTCTAATCCGCCATTCACTCCAAAGATAGAATGGGTAGTAGGATACAATTCCTTAAGGTCTTCTGTAAACTTAAACTTGGAGGTGTTGACACCTGCGCGGGCGCCAATGTAAAAGGAACTTTGTTGAGCGTTCAAACCAATGATTGCGAGGGGGCATAGCAATGCCCATACCATTACGAGACGTTTCATGATGACTGATTTTTTGATTGACTGTGAAGAATGTAAAAGAATGGGATTATACGACCTGCTCTAGACGATGCCTTACAAGCACCAGAACAGGTATACACAACTTTTGAACTTACTGAGATGTAAAAACAAATACGCTTTTTGGGAGGCTTATGACAACAATGTATCACTTATGCCTATTGGCCAACTATATGACAAATAAAAGGTATAAAAACGTTAAGGGCTGTTATAAACCTCTTGTTCTTTTGTTAAGAGACAGAGTTTAACGATGCCTTAAGAGCTGTGAAGAAAATCTTAGGAAGGGAAAAATACAAAGTAGACAATGGCCTTCAGCATCCTTGGATTGAACGAATGAAAACGCTGAAAACAATTGTCTACTGAAAAGAAAATGATGCTTACTCTTGTTTATTGCCAATCATCACCTGTCCACCTTGCATCAGTTTCATCTTGTTGAATACGCCAGCTTCATCTTTGAGGAATTCGACCTGCGCATCGACGACCTTGAGAAAGAAAAAAGTTTCTGACTCAGCGAAAAGTTGGTAGTTGCCTTGGTTGGTTGGCTGGCCCATCAATCGGCCGTCCTTGACCGTCACGACAATATTGAAACCCGGAACCAATTCATAATCTCCAACGTACTGCTGCAGAATTTCCGGAGCCACCTCGATGGCTTTGCGGATCAAGGGCTCCTCATCGGTGAGAGCTGCGTAGCTTACATTTCCATCCAAAGCGGTCGCATTCATACCTTTGATCTTTCCGTTGGCATCTCTGACAAATTCGAAGGTGGTAAGGTTGTTTTCAAAAAAGAAGCGGTCCTTTTCATAAGGAAAAATATTGTATAAATCTCTGCCACTACGTTGGCTGGTCAGATGGTCGCCGTCCATCAAAATGGTTCGCTTGCCCTGCTGGTCTTCTACTTGATAAACGCCAACGTACTCCTTCAATTCTGCCTCCGACAGGCTGATTTTTTTCTTGCTGGTATATTTCTCAGAAGCGATCGCTGCCAACGCCTCCGCCGCACCATCAGCCGGTTGGCAATTACAGTTGGAAAAAACCGCAACGTACACATCCTCTGCTGGCAAGTAAGTGCCTTGCGTCAAAAAGCCATGAATGCCACCGCCATGCTGTACAACTCGACTGCCAAACATCTTTCCAATACCCCAGCCATACCCATAATTGATCTTTTCGCCATTGTTTAACTCATAGGGCGTAAAAGCCATTTCAAGGCTTTCCTTTTTGATCAACTTACCGGCACGCAAAGCTTGATTCCACAGGTACCAATCCTCTACTGTCGACAGCAAAGAACCCGCCGCATAGGGTACGCTCATATCTAAAAAATTGGCATTGCGATACTCGTCTCCTTCTTTCACATAGCCGGCTGCACGCATTGGGATGATCTGCTGCGCATTGTCGTAATAAGAATTTTTCATGCCTACTTTATCGAAAATATTCTTCTTTACAAAATCGGCATAACTCATACCACTGGCTTTTTCGATGATCACACCCAGCAGATAATAGCCCGAATTATTATATCGGTATTGGGTGCCTGGCTCAAAGTCGAAAGGCTCATTTTTGAAGTAATCCATCATTTCCTCAGCGGAAGTATTGCGGCGTTCATACGCCTCAAAGAAGCCCGGCATGCTGGTCATACTCCGAATACCAGAGGTATGGGTCAATAAGTGTTCAACCGTAACGGTCTTTCCCTTGGTGGGATAATCCGGGATGAAACGGGTAATGTCATCCTGTAGTTTCAGCTTCCCTTGCTCCATGAGCATCAGGATAGATACGGCGGTAAATTGCTTGGTGATGGAGCCGATGCGATGGACATGACCAACTTTCATAGCGACATCGTTTTCCAGATCGGCCTTACCGATGGCGCCTTTGTAGAGCACTTGTCCCTTTTTGACGACCAAGGCCGTCGCGCCGGGACCATCGGCATCAAAGTATTTCTCAAGCAGTTGGTCATAATCGGAGGAGAGCATTGCTTGGTCTTGAGCAGTTACCTGACAAGCATTTGAAAGAAGCATTAAGCAGAAAAGAAAAACATGTAGAGGTTTCATTGGATGTTTTTTAGTGGAGAGATGTATCTATGACAATAGCGATTTGGCATCCACCATGCAATAGATAGCGTAACTTATACTTCATGTACGCAACACAAGTATCGCAAAAAAGCAGCTTACATAAAGAAGAATTCGATCAAAGTGACCGATGGCTGTACAATCGCATCGGGCCGTAAGACCAATAAGCTATTTTTTCTCAAATACAAAAGCGATTAGGCGAGGCATTTCCAATACGGTGTCAAAGGTATATGCGTCCAGCATTTCACAGGTAGCCTTTTTATCCAAATCGCGGGTGCGATTCTCATTGGTATCATAGCTGTCTGCCCAGCTGTTGTAGGATTCTGCAATACTCATACACTGGCTTTAAATCATTCTCCAAATAGAACCCGGTGGCTTCGTTTTCTTAAAGGCCACAAACCAACGGCAAAGATAGAACAGTACGACCAAACCAAGCAACCAAATGGCATACATCACCGCCATGTGGCAACCCATCGGGAAAGCAATTCCCGTCCAGGCGTATAAGTGTAAATGGAGTATGTAGAAAAACATCGCTGTTTGTCCAAAAATCAACAGAGGTTGCTGCCAAGACCGTCCAAAAGTACGCGTAAAGACATGCAGCAGTATTAGATGAACGCCTATCATCAGCAAACTAAAGACCAAGCTTGGTGGGTATTTGATTAAGGTAAAAAAGCTGATCCAGTCGCGGTATTCCGAAATTTGAAAATTGCCATATCCCAAAGCGCGTACCGACAGAGCTGCCAATACAAAGCCAATACCCACCCGCAAAGAGTACGTAAAAAAAGCCGATGGATTGTTCTTTAATATCCGCGCCCAAAAGATGCCAAAAGTCGTAATACCCAACCAGGGAATCAATGGATACATCGACAAGGCGCCATCCGACTGACCGGGAACAATAAAAAAGTGCCACAGCGGATTGACCGCTTCAGATGGATCGGTCGTCGCAATAACCAAAGCCGAAAAAACGAAGCTGGAAATGCTGATCCCCAACAACAGCCAGCGATTCAATTGCCACAGAAAAGCACTGACAATCATGCAAGTCCCCAAGCCAAATAAAACCGTTCCCGGAAAGAAAAAGCCCCCATTGAATTGGCCCGGCATGACCGCCGCCTCTCCTACTTGCTTGGCACCTCCGGCAATAGCAAAAGCCGGTACCTCCAACAACAACATGAGCAGCAGAATGAGCGCTCCCCTCTTGAAAAAATACGCCCGAATACGCCCTGGCGACCAGTCGGCCCGACGGCTTTTCTCCCCAAAAAGATAGATACTCATGCCCATGAGAAAGAAAAAGCCCGGCGCACAAAGGTGACTCACAAAGCGTGTCCCCCATTGGAGTAGGTCAGGATAAGGCGTAAAATCTACCCCCCACATCTCTGTGAAATGAACCCGCCCAACCATCAGACTGGCGTGATCGAGTGCCATGAAAATCATAATGAGCCCCCTCGATAAATCAATATTGCTGTATCGTTGCATTACCCGAAGATTGATGCGGGTAAGATACTAAAAAGCCGATTTACCAAGGGGTCGACAGGACAATAAGTCTGTAAAGAAATACAGACCGCAGGCTGGTCAATAGTCCCTGCAGCAACCCCATCCTGTCCTTCTTAGGACGAAAGCGGAGCCGCCGCAACGACTGAAAAAATCGCAAAGCTTGCTCAACGATGAAGGCAAGCGCTACACAAAATCCTTAAATGAAAAATATAGCGTAAGTTACTGGAAGTCGGACCCATACAAGGTGCAATTCTTGCGAAATCTCAAGGGCGCTTGAAGTAGGAAACAATGGAGGCTTTCTGAATGACATTGGAGTTGAGGTAATAACCGACAATCGCCGGGTTGGTCTTTGCATCCAATCCAAGGGTTTCTACACTCAGCGCATATACGGTGATGATGTAGGTATGGTATCCATGTCCCTCTGGTGGACAAGGTCCTCCGTAGCCTACCTGACCGTAGTTGGTAAGGCTCTGAATACTTCCTTTTGGCATGAGCTCGCCGGAAGCCGTACCAGCCCCCGATTTCAATTCGCTTACATTGGGCGCAATGTCGAATGCCAACCAATGCCACCACCCACTGCCAGTCGGCGCATCCGGATCATACATGGTAATGGCGAAGCTTTTGGTGCCAGCAGGTGCATTTTCCCAAGACAATTGTGGGGACACATTCTCCCCTGTACAACCAAAACCGTTAAACTCCTGCTTCTTGGTCGACTGGCCGCCGAGATCACTGCTTTTCAGGGTAAAAGTCTGAGCTTGTGCATGAAAAAAGGTCAAACACAAAACGAGGCTAAACATTAATTTATACATGGCATGTAATTTTTGATTCGAGACAAAATTACCGCCATATATCCGACCAAAAAGTTCGAAAAGTATTCCTAAACGTCCATTTTCTGCTGCTGCTTGGGGGCCACCTGGAAGTGGCTTTTGTAGGCTCTGACGAAGTTCGACAAGGTCTTGTAACCCAGCTTGCGGAAAATATCCACCGGCCGTTCGCCATTTTTGATCAAGAAAGCCGCCGTTTTCATCCGCTCTGCAATGATCCATTTTTGGGGTGACATCTGATAAAACTGAGCAAAATGTCGCTTGAAGGTCGACAGACTCATATTGCACAAAAAGGCCAGCTCTTCCAAATTCAAATGCGAGTGTATATTGCTTTCAACCACCGACTTGAAGGTCATTTCAAAATCGGTTTGCTTGGTAGACAACAGTCGGTTGATTTTCTCTGCTTGTGTCCGAAGCAGGTAGAGCATGATTTCTTCAAACTTCGCATTCAAAATCGCTGTGGGTAAGGGTCCTGGCTGAGCCATCAACAATTCCAGTGAAGAGCGGAAGTGAAAGCAATAATCATCGTATTCAAAGGCCAATACAGCCTTGGGCTTTTCATGAATTTGGGCCGCAATCAAATCGCGATACTTTATCTTAAAAGCTTCCAACATCTTGTGGCTAAAGAACAGCAAAATGCTTTTGTAGAGAGACGCCTCGGGAATGGTTTCCGTCATCAGGCAATTGGGCGTTGTGATGAGTGCAAAGCCGCGATTGGTCAAAAAAATAGGGTCTTGATCGTAGAAAATCTCTTTGGCACCAGCTTTCAAAAAACTGAATACATGCTGGCTGAAGTTGACCCTGTAGCGCACAATCGTCCGCTCATTGCGGTAGTTCATCAGCTGAATCTCTGGCATTGGCTCGTTTGATTGGAGCAGTTCATCGGGAATTTTGATCTTCTTCATGTCGTTTGGATTGACCTTATTTGTTTTTCCAATCTGCCGGAAAAACTTCGGGACTGAATTGCCACAAATAGGGCAACAAAAAATAGGTGATCAGCGCCAATAATAGGATGGACAAGATATTCATCCAAACCCCTGTCCGAACCATATCGTATATTTTCAAATAGCCCGAACCAAAGACCACTGCATTGGGAGGCGTCGCCACTGGCAGCATAAAGGCACAAGAAGCCGCTACGGTTGCCCCTACCATCAGAATGAATGGATGCACATCAATGGTGAGTGCAAGAGGTGCTAAAATCGGCAGTAGCATAGCTGTGGTTGCAAGATTGGAAGTAATTTCCGTTAAAAAATTGACTGCAGCAATTAAAATAAGGAGTAACAACAACAAGGGCAAGCCATTGAGCAAACTCATCTGACCACCGATCCAAGCTGCCAGACCGCTCGTTTTAAATCCCTGTGCCAGCGCCAGTCCACCCCCAAAAAGTAATAATATTCCCCAGGGGAGTTTCACAGCTTCCTCCCACAGCAAAATTGGGCGTTTCCGAGCAGAAGCTGCCGGCAACAAGAACAACGCAACACCAGCTATGATGGCAATAATCGTATCATCTATGTCGGGCAGCCACTTATTGAGCAAAAAGGATCGGCTGATCCATGCAAAGGCTGTCAGCGCGAAAACGATCAAAACGGTCTTTTCCTCATAGCTGATTTTCCCCAAGGCGGCCAATTGCTTTCGAATCTCCGCCCGCCCGCCCGGAAAGGAAGTTTGCGTAAACCGATGAGCGTAATGAGTCAAGTAGCGCCAGCAGATGAACAACAAAAAGATGGAAATTGGTAGCCCAAATACAATCCACTTGGAAAAAGTGATTTCAATCCCATAAGTTTCCTGCACGATCCCTGCCAACACCAAATTGGGCGGCGTACCGATGAGGGTAGCCATGCCCCCAATCGAAGCACTGTAGGCGATGGCCAACATCAGGGCCTTACCAAAAATTCGGTTCTCATTTTCTATGGTATCCGGATTGTCGCTAAGCTGTGCCACAATCGCCATCCCAATGGGCAGCATCATCACAGAGGTGGCCGTATTGGAAATCCACATGGACAAAAAAGCCGTGGCCACCATAAATCCTAAAATGATGCTCTTGACGTTGGTACCAATCAAGTCGATGATGTTCAAGGCAATTCGCTTGTGCAAGTTCCACCGCTCAATGGCAATGGCCAGGATGAAGCCACCGATGTACAGGAAAATATAGCGATGGCCAAAAGAAGCAGTCGTACTACTGAGGCTCATCGCACCACTCAGTGGAAACAAGACGATGGGCAGCAAGGACGTCACGGCAATCGGTATGGCCTCCGTAATCCACCAAGCGGCAATCCACAAGGTGCCAGCCAACACCGCATTGGCTTCCTTGGAAAGGCCCTCCGGATGAAAAAATAGCCAGGTCAATAAAAACAAGATCGGCCCAAGAAACAGACCTATTCGTTTGGAGTATCCTCCTTTCTGTGCAGGTTCGGCATTCATCCGTAATCATTATGCGTTTGACTCGAAGGGAGTTGTAGAATCGGAGACGAATATACCTTATTTTGTGGATTCTGAGAATTCCTTGGAAAGCACCAACAAGCAATCCCGACAGAGGCAACCAGCATAAAGCTTACTGATTTTTTCCAGAGTCGCCGCCGTCAGTGGAACCTGCCGACAAAAGCACTGCTGAATATCAGCTGCCTGGCAACCAAAAGACTTTCCGCAACGCGGACAACATACTGTGGTATTCTCAATCGGTCTAGTCATAAAAGTAGATCAACAAATCAAAGGTATTGGGTGGATGCACGACCTTGGGCGGAAGGATGCGTTCTGTGCTGCTTGAATAAAGTTAAATAAATAATTTCGTTTGATCCCAATGGTTTAACTTCTAATCCTTCGGTCTACATAGAAAACAGGCTGATGAAATAACTCCACCAGCCCAATCTATAATGCCGATAATGATTACATAACGGCTTAGGATTAAGTGTAATAATTTGAATTGCTTAGTCCACAATCAATAGACGTTGGATGTGTAGTTGCTTGCCATTTTGATCCCTCACGATGAGAAGATAGGTACCCATTGGCAGCTCGCCAGTTTGGCATTCGGGCAATTCCAGAAATCCTTCGAAGAACATGCGCTCGCAGATGATACATGATCCCCATCTGATGGAGTAGAAGAACAATATTTTCGAGAACAGGTTAAATGCACCAGTTTGCCAGGATGTTGAAAACCATTGTCTGCTTAAGGACAGCACGCGACAAGGAACACATTTTTTTCAGTTGCTTTTGCCTCCGAGGTAAATATTACTTACCTTTCTTAAAAGGCATGACGACGCTCCTTTCTCTTCAATACATTGCTGAATATATAGGCTTTTTCTAATAATAAATCGTCCATTAAGAATACGGTGAAAACGATCCAATGAATGGATGGGTTTGTACAACAAATGACCTGTGGGAAACATGCTGAAAGTACTTATCATAGACGACGAATTCACTGCTCGACAGGCTCTCAAAAACCTACTCAACATGTTTTGTCCCCAGGTAAAGGTGGTGGGGGAAGCAGATGGTGTACAAGAGGGTATTTCCCTCCTGCAAAATACAAAGGCGGACATTGCTTTTTTGGATATCAAAATGAATGATGGCTCGGGCTTTGATTTACTCGACGCTTTTCCAGCACCAGACGTCCAAATCATTTTTACAACTGCCTACGATCAATTCGCTCTCAAGGCTTTTGAGTACCATGCCGCCAATTATCTACTCAAACCGATCATGCCCAAAAAATTGCAAGCCATCATTGATAGACTGAATACGTCCATTGATAAATCATCTGATCCCAAAGGCTTAATCAGTGATTTTAAAAATCGGACGCTTGAAAAACTCACGCTGTCAACTAATGAAGGGTATTACATCCTGCCCATCCAAAAAATCGTAAGATTGGAGTCCAGCAGCAGCTACACCACTTTTCACACATTGGACGGAGAACAAATCATCATAGCCAAAACCATTAAAGAGTACGAAGACTTATTACCACCAGAGTTTTTCTTTAGAATTCATCGATCCCACATCGTCAATTTGCAACACGTTAAATGTATCCTCAAAGAAGAGGGAGGCTATTTACTTACTTCGGACAAAGCACGACTGCCCATCGCGCGACGAAAAAAAGATCGCTTGATTAAGTATTTCAAAAATAACAGCCTCTAGGCGAATAGCTGCCGGACCGATGCCCCGTTTATCCCTTTTATTATTTCTTTTTCCCTTGTGGTGCATGGCACAGCATCCACAGCCGTCCTTTGTTCAATTCAGCGTAGACGATGGATTGCCCAGCTCTGAAATCTACGACCTACTACAAGATCAAGCAGGCTACATCTGGATTGCGACCGATAATGGCGTGAGTCGGTTCAATGGTTATTCTTTTGAAAAATTTGGTCCAGAGGATGGTCTTAAGGATAACGTTGTGTTTTCATTACAGGAAGATGCACAAGATAGAATCTGGATGTCTACCTATAAAGGTATTTATATTTATGATAGAGATAGCATCCGACCTTTCCCCTACAATCATTTAATTCTGGAGTATATAAAGTGGAAGAATTCGGATTTTATCCTTTCCTTTTTTGTCGATGAAGAAGAGACTTTTCACGGCGGTATTCCCAAACTGGGCGTTGTTCAAATATTTTCCGATGGCCGCCACCAATTGATTGAACCAGCGATAGATGGCAATTGCCTGACCTTGTATCAGAAAAGTCATCAGGTACTTATCTCCTATGTTAACTGCCACATAGTCGACACGCTAAATCCATGGCCTACCAACTTACTCCATTACCAAGTGGATGCCTCCAATGCCATTACGCTGCAGCATCCCATCAAAGAACTAAAGCCTCTTTACTCTAGGCAACAAAAAGTAGAAGTGCTACAATCTGGTAATGTACTTTTCAGCCAGGGAAGGTATACTTACCCAATGAGACAAAACCAGTTGCTTGATTTGGTACAGCATCCGTCAGATGTCATCGCGCAACAACAAGTGGAGAACGGAGGTATCTACCTGGGATTGTATAAGCAGGATCACTACGGCGGTGTGCTTTTTTTCTCTAATGAGCAATCCCTACAATCTGATAGCGCAGTTACCTATTTGAAAGATTTCTCCATCACTACAATTCTGGAAGATCGAAAAAAGGGGATGTGGTTTGGTACCAATGCAAATGGCATTTTCTACCTCACCAATCCATCGGTAAAAATCTACAATCAAGCATTTGGCCTAGCGGATGATTTTGTAACAGCACTCACGGTGAAAAACGAGGAAGAAGTATTTATCGGCACCAATGGTGGCGACACTTACCTGCTCAATGGCTCGTCTCAGGAACTGACCGTCCTATCCCCAAATACAGTAGAGGTTTTTGATCTGGCTTATGACACAACAACGGGTTGGTTGTGGCGGGGATCGCACATTGGTATGCAATACTACAACGGAAGCTCTTGGCATTCTGTCGAGGTGCCAGACCACGGGGCAATTAGAGGGCATAAAAAGTTTCGGATTTATCCGACCGGCGAAATTTATGGCAGCTCTTCCGGAGTGTACGGCTTTGCGACCTATCGGACAGCGGATGGTTATTTGCTCTATAGCACACATGGAGCTTTGCATTTAAACAATAGAATTTTTTGTACTTATAAAGATTTTGACGGACGATTATGGGTGGGGCAAACAGATGGCTTATTTGAAGTTATCAGTAATGAACGTGTAGTACCCGACCGTATCCATCCATCCTTTCAGCTGCGCGTGGAAGAAATCACACAGCTGGCAGATAGCACGCTGGTCATTGGTACCAAAGGAGCTGGCGTTCTACTTTGGCGGGATACCCAACTACTACAGATTGATGAGTCAAAAGGACTTACCGCTAACATGATTGAGAAAATTCACATCGATGCAACACAGCAAATTTGGGTTGGAACACTCAATGGACTGAACCGAATCACACGGGCGGAAGATGGTCAAGTACAAGTCCAGCGTTTTACGATATCCGATGGACTGCCCTCGAATGAGATAACAGAAATTGCTTCGACAAAAAAAGTACTATGGGTTGCCACCACCAAAGGACTGGCCCAGTTACCCATTCAAGATTTACTTCCGGAATCACCACCATCTCTTCCGATGATTGATCAGGTGATTATCAATAAGCAACCCATGAAGATAGGAGCAGAAAATAGCTGGCAATATTGGCAATCCAATATCCAATTTACGTTTTTTGCCATTGATCATTCGCAGCGTGGCGCCATTCAATATCGCTATCGGTTGGGACCTACAAAAGATTGGACGACTACCCAAATGCGCTCCGTAAATTTTGTTGCATTACCCCCTGGCAACTATGCCTTTGAAGTGCAGGCTTCCAACAAAACCGGACAGTGGAGTTCTTCAAAACTGCTGACTTTTAGCATTCAGTCTCCTTTTTGGCAAACCTACTGGTTTATGCTGATGATTTTATTGTTGACAGCAGCTATTATGTATTGGATATATCGCAATCGCATTCAACAAATACAGTCACAGGCCAACTTGAAAATTCAGATTCAGGAACTCCGACAATCTGTTTTTCGTACACAGATGAATCCACATTTCATCTTCAACTGCCTCAACTCCATTCAGTGTTACATCTCCGGGAACGATCCCGTAAAAGCAACCCATTACTTAGCTCAATTCGCTCAACTGATCCGAACCATTCTCAACAATGGCACACAGACGGTCGTCCCCCTCGAATCCGATATTGACCTGATCAAAACCTATATGGAACTAGAGAATTTTCGGATGAAATATCCCTTTGAATATACGCTTTTTGTGCAACCTGAAATTGATCCTTTTGAATTGGAAATTCCACCCCTGTTGGTACAACCCATCGTTGAAAATGCCATTTTACACGGTCTCTCCAAATTAAAACATCCGGGAAAACTCTACATCGGCTACGAGCAAATTGCAGATGATTTAAAGGTGACCGTCATGGACAATGGCCCTGGTGTATCATTTAACAGCTCAGCACAATTGCTAAATACTTCGCCACATCAACCCAAGGGAATGGAGATTATCGAAAAGCGATTGATGCTCCACCAAGCAGAAAAAACAGCAACTACTCGGATGCGCATCGAGTCGCTGAATGGTGTAGCTGGTTGGGAGCAAGGAACAAAAGTTGAACTGAGAATTGCATTGACCGTTGATTTAAACAGCCTGTGATACGGAAGCCACCAAACTTCGGCTCTTACAAACAGTTGACAATACTTATGTAAGTGCAACCCTTGGCTATCCATTCATTGACAACTATACAAAAGTCATTGTATCTTGACAGCGCCCCGAGTCGTTTGGCAACGGTTGTTGGAGACAGCGAGGGAAAATGTAACAACGAAAGCACCTAAAATACAACAAGCATGAAACACGAGGCAATCATTTTCGACATG
>JBCCSZ010000029.1:0-36334 GCA_039199225.1 Bacteroidota bacterium | reverse complement strand
CCAAGCGCCATTTTCATAAGCTTTGACTCGGGCTTCTATCCGCTGCTTGTTGCAAGGGCCGTTGCCTTTGACAACATTCCAGAACTCCGTCCAGTCAATTTCACCAAAATCGTAATGTCCTCGCTCTTCATTCCACTTCAGGTCGGGATCGGGTAAGGTCATATTGAGCAATTTGACTTGCTCGGCACAAACGTCTACGAATTTTTGTCGAAGCTCATCGTTTGTAAAACGCTTGATACGCCATCTCATAGACTGAGCGGTATGTGGTGAGTCGGCATCCGGTGGACCAAACATCATCAGGGACGGCCACCACCAACGATCGATGGCATCCTGCAACATCCTTTTTTGCGCATCAGAGCCTTTGCTGAGGGTCAAGAGAATCTCAAAGCCCTGGCGCTGGTGAAAGCTCTCCTCCTTGCACACCCGCACCATTGCGCGCGCATACGGTCCGTAGGAGCAACGGCAAAGTGGCACCTGGTTCATAATGGCTGCGCCATCGACCAACCAACCAATGGTTCCGATGTCGGCCCAAGAAGTTGTTGGATAGTTGAAAATGCTGGAATATTTGGCCTTGCCTGTGTGCAGCTGTTGGAGCAATTCGTCGCGCTCAATACCCAATGTTTCGCAGGCAGCATACAGATAGAGTCCATGCCCCGCTTCATCTTGCACCTTGGCCAATAACCCAAGCTTGCGACGTAGCGAAGGTGCGCGGGTAATCCAATTCCCCTCGGGCAACATACCGACAATCTCCGAATGAGCGTGTTGAGATATTTGACGGATTAGGGTTTTGCGATAGGCATCTGGCATCCAATCTTTGGGCTCAATGCGGTCTTCCTGATCGATTCTCTCTTGGAATTTAGCTTCCAGTTCCTGAATTTCAGACATCTTACTTGTATTTAGTGGACATTGTATGCTACAAATATAAGGCTTTTCTTAAAAACGAACAAGTGTTCGTTTTTCTTATTCTGTCGCCATCCGTCTTTAAATTCTAATGGTTTGTGGATCGCTTCTCCTATTTTTACAGCTACAAACTGAAGGAATGTCGATAAAGCAACTTTTTCAAAAGGAAGATCACTGGGCCATTTGGCTGGGTAGTGGCATACTACTCGTAGCAATCTTGCTTTTTTTCTCTGCCCCGCCCAAAGACCTTTACAAGCAACATCGGCAGCTGGATGACCAGTTGGCCGCCCAAACGACCGAAGTACCCTTCAAATCTATTGCCTGGTATGAGGCTTACGATTCCCAGCAAAAAATAAAAGGCAGCAGTAGTAACATCGGCAAGTTTTTAGGCAAGCTCACAAGCAAGCCTGGCAGCTGGCAGTACAATCCGATCACAGCTTTTTTCCAAAGCGACCAAGAAGCCGAGTTAAAGAGAGGTGCCTTAAAGGAAAAATTTGAAGCTGCCAAACGAAGTGTTGCTACAGAGCATCTGGCGGCAGAAGAGCTCGAAAAGGCTGCTCGCGATCAGAACTTTCAAAACGAAAAACTCAACCAGTCTGCTGTGATCGCTATTGAAAATTGGCGAGCTCAAAAGAAGGTGTATGCAAAGGTCGCCAAGAAGTACAATGCCAAAGCATATCATAAAACAGCCTGGTTGTTGGCCTGGGGGCTCATACTAGCGCTCTTATTTGGGCTGGCCGCTCTTGTACTCGACGGAAAAGCCACCCCCTTTTTCAAGGCTTTTGCCTACGTTTTTGCCTTTGCTTTACTCGCCTATTTACTTGCGGCACAAGCCAACATGAAAGCCCTGGGAGTTGGTTACGCCGCCTGGGCCATTTTACTGGGGCTGTTGATTAGCAATACCATCGGAACGCCGGAATGGGTAAAGCCAGCCCTTAAAACCGAACTTTATATCAAGACGGGCCTCGTTCTCTTGGGAGCAGAAATCCTCTTTGGCAAAGTTCTTTCCATTGGCCTTCCAGGCATCTTCGTCGCTTGGGTTGTAACGCCGATTGTGCTAGTAAGCACATTTTGGTTTGGTCAAAAGGTATTGAAGATTTCTTCTAAAACCCTCAACATGACCATCTCGGCCGACATGTCGGTTTGTGGTGTATCTGCTGCTGTTGCAACGGCGGCGGCCTGCAATGCGAAAAAAGAAGAGCTTACACTTGCCATTGGCTTATCCATGATCTTTACCTCTGTGATGATGATTGTGATGCCCTTGTTCATCAACTGGATGGGCATGCCGGAGGTCCTTGGTGGTGCCTGGATGGGTGGTACAATAGATGCGACCGGAGCTGTAGTCGCTGCTGGTGCATTTTTGGGTGATACGGCTTTGAATGTTGCTGCGACCATCAAAATGATTCAAAATATTCTCATTGGCATCGTCGCATTTGGCGTAGCGATCTATTTTGCGAGCAAGGTGGAACAATCTGGACAAACCAAAATCGGTTGGGCAGAGATTTGGAAACGCTTCCCAAAATTCATTCTGGGATTTATTGGTGCATCGATATTTATGTCTATCCTCTACGCTTTTCTGGATGGAGGAGTAGCCTATTCACTGATTGATCAGGGCGTAATTCGCGGCTTCAGCAAAAACGTTCGGGGCTGGTTGTTTTGTTTGGCCTTTGTGAGCATCGGCTTATCGACCAACTTTGCAATACTCCGCAAGCATTTTACAGGCGGTAAGCCATTGGTACTTTATCTGTGTGGACAGGCATTTAATCTCGGACTCACCCTACTGATGGCCTATATCATGTTTTATCTTGTATTCTCTAACATTACCACTAATCTATAGGCATGAACAATCGACGGCACGCCTGGTTGAAACTTATAGCAGGTGTTGGTATATTTGCGGTCTTTATCTTCGGCATTGCACCAGCCATATCAAACAGTGATGCAGTGCGCCCAATGATAAATTTCATTCAAGAGCAAGACGTAGATACCGGAGCTTTGTTTTATACCGAAAGTCCTACTACAGGCGAGGTAGAATTTTACATCAAAAAAAATCAAACAAAGCAATGAAAAATTTTCAAAAGCAAATCGTTCACTTTTTTCTTCTAATCGGCGTAATATTTAGTGTACTGGCCATTTATGACCGGGGGCTTAGCACTTTGGATATTCAAATGTATGATACCTATATAGTGATAGCCAAAATCCACCTCTTTGGCCTATACGCCTGTCTGGCTTTTCTGTATGGATTGACCTACAAGGCTATTGAATCTAATAGATACCAGGTTCCTTTAATGCTGAAATGCACCCAACTCATCCTGCTGATCGGCAGCATTCTTTTCCTCTCCTTTGCCAACCCGAATGGCCATTGGTACAATACCTTTTCAGCTGGCGGAAGCAATGAATTTGTTGCAACGGCCTACAGCCTCAATGAAAGTACAGGACCTTTGCTATTACTCAGCATGGCTTTCTTGGTAGGCAGTTTCTTACTCTATCTTTTACAGTTGACGCTCTACTTTTTGCGCCCCCAAACCCATTCCGATCTACTGGACCACTAAGCACTTCCAAAACCTCAGCATCTTTATTTTGTTTATCAAGAAAACTACTTCATGCTAAACGTAGAAAAGCTCAGCAAAACCTACACAGAGGGCAGTCGCTCTTTGACCGTACTGGACAGTGTGAGTTTTGATCTCGCTGCCGGCGAAACACTCTCGATTGTTGGTCCCTCTGGCAGTGGCAAAACTACCTTACTTGGCCTATGTGCAGGGTTGGACCACGCCAGTTCTGGAACCGTCCGACTCAATGATATTACACTCAACAATCTGACAGAAGATGAGCGGGCAGCGGTTCGCAATGCCCATGTCGGTTTTATTTTTCAAAACTTCCAGCTCATCCCTACGCTTACAGCTATGGAAAATGTTATGGTTCCATTGGAACTACAAGGCCAATCTGGCGCTGCTGGGCGAGCACAAGATTTACTGGAACGAGTGGGCCTAGGCGATCGATTGCAACACTATCCCAGCCAGTTGTCTGGCGGCGAGCAACAGAGAGTCTCGCTTGCTCGGGCCTTTGCCAATGCGCCGAAGATATTATTTGCCGATGAGCCAACCGGTAATCTTGATGAAGAGACGGGACAGAAAATTGAAAAGCTACTTTTTGACCTCAATCGGGATGAAGGGACAACCCTGGTTTTGGTAACCCACGACATGGAGCTGGCCAAAAAAACGAAGTACATCATCCAATTGAAAGGTGGTAAGGTGCTGGCACAGCAAGAGGCGTAAAAGGAGAAGTCTATAAAAAAGTTTGAGGCGTATCTATCTGACCAGGATGATACGCCTCAAATATGAATCTCATGAAAATTTAAAAACGGTTGGGATTAACCTTTAATCTCTATGGAAAAAAAATATTGTCACTGTTGTTGTGCTGACGGTTTTACTGCGCTAAAAACTTTCCACTGCTAATCAATAAACCATCTGCTTCTAGTTTATAAACATACAAACCTGATGCCAAGTTGCCGCGTTGGAGCTCAAATCTCATAGAATTGTAGCTTTCGCGGCGAATCAGTCGGCCCTGTGCATCAAAGATCGACAAATCCAGTTGTTGGAAGGTTTGCTTACTGATAACCTCCATGGTGGCTACCCGCGTAAACGGATTGGGGAACACCTTGATGTCGCTGACTTGAGGGGCAAATATTTCGCCAACACTCACTAGCAATCCGATCGAATCTCTTACCGTGTGACAAACCAGCTCGGTTGTTCCGGGGGCGTGGTAGTCAAAATAGACAGCAGCACCATTTTTGATTCGACTTCCATCTGCGTTGTCGGGTTTTTGGGAAACACGGTATTTGACAAATCCGTAGGAAGCCTCCTCATTGGTGCTGCTGGCCGGTAATTGAATATTTTCAAAGGTGAACTTCAGGATACCCCCATCATAGACTTCGAGTTCGTAGTCATGACTACCCGCTCCGAGCCGCACGCTGGCGGGGTCCAGAAAGGGAGAAAGAGTATCCCGAATCACCACCCTGATTGCCGTGTCAGTTCCAACATTTTGGAAATTAATAATATACTTTAAATCGGTTTCAGGCTCTATCTCGGCATCGTCGCCGTAGCCTTTGGGATAGCCCCTCTTAAAATAAGGGCCGTAAGTGCTGATGTCCAGATTCTCCTGGCAATCAACCGACCGGAAGTGATTGCGATCGTCTTCTTCAAATTGGTTTAAGTAGCCCACCATGTAACTACCCGTAGGGCTACAGCCTTCTACGGCCATGGTGGGGTTGCTGTTTCCGGGATGACCTTGGGATTGATTAACGCTTAATCGGTATGTGGAGCCATTGGCTTCCAGTGTTAATGCTTGGTTGGCATTGGGAGAAAGTTGTGCAGGCACAGTGCCTTGTCGGAACATTACGTGATCTTCGATCACAATCCAGTTCTTGGAAGCTTCCGTTGGTCTACTCCCCCGGTTCTCGATAAAGAAACGGACGGAATCGCCATCACAGAAGGCATTAATGTCGAGGCTGGACTCGTCCCATTCAGGGTCGGGCTCCAAGCAAATCTCGTTTGGTGTAATGCTCGCAATCAGACAATGTGCCTGCTGAAGTACCGCGCCACAATCTGCAGCAACAGTTACTCTGAATTGCCCGCAATCGCCCGGTGCTAGGTCGCCCAGGTCGAATGTGTACAGGCTATCGTTAACGGTTTTTGGTGAAATAGGCTCAGAAGACAAAAATTGAAGGTCGTCGTCCAAAACGATTTGAGCCTCCGAATTTTCTGCTTCGGCAGTGCCATTATTACAATAATTAATCGTGTATACACTTTCTTCACACGCCTCTAGAAAAGGCGTCGAAGCATCGATTTCAAGATTTGGGCAAACAAAGGCTTCGTTGATTCCAAAGTTGCGCTGGATGGTATCGTACTCGGCTGCCAGATTGATGTTGAAAGATTCTGTACAAGAAGCCCAATATTGGTTTGGACCCACTGTGCGCAAATTGTAGGTTCCTTCTGGCACCCTTATCGCATAGTGGCCTTGCTCATCTGTTGTACCGTAGTAGGTCTTATTTAAATCGGTATTGAGTGCAGCAACTCGCCATCCTTTCAAACCATCCTCATCAGTATCTAGGTCGCAACCATTGTCTTTGTCGTGATAAACCAGACCTTCAATGTAGTTGGTTGTGACAACGCCCATACTGTTTGTCTTGATCAACAGTACGTTTGGGCTGAGCTGCAAATCGGAGATCGGTCCGGTGCTGGTTCCTCCGATGACATAATTGCCCTCAGAATCCAGGAAGACGTCTTCTCCAATGTTGAGGTAATCAAAGCGGCCAACTTCCTCCGTCCAGATCACATCACCATCGACAGAATATTTTGTCAAAACAGCTTTAGAAGTGATCGGATCGGTTTCTCTATATCCGGCAACTACAACAGTTCCATCCTCTGCTAGAACCGCAGCATTTGGAACTTCAACGATGGGGTCTTCAAATATTTTAGAAACAATGTCAAATCCGTCTGGTGTCAACTTGATGAAGTATACATCAGAGTTATCCCCGGTGAATGTGCCTATGGTGATGATGTCGCCATTGAGGTCTTCGACAACATCCAATGCTTTATCGCGCTTGCTACCGCCAAAAGAGCGGTTCCATTCCCAAAAGCCATTGCTTGCTACCTTTACAATAAATACCTGCTCTCCCTGGCTTCCGCCATCATTGGTGCTTCCCACAATGACAAAACCGCCTGTCGACAGTTCGATTACGGAGTTTGCTTCCTCATCAGAACCAGGTAGTTGGATTGGTGTGATGGAAAACTGCTCGTTGCCGTCGGCATCGGTCTTGACCATCATAATTTCCAGGTTGTTGCCACCTGCACCGTCTGTGAGTGTTCCGACAATCAAGTAGCCACCATCGGATGTTTTTGTTACGGCACTCGCCTCTTCCTCAGAACCACCACCGTAAAACTGTTCCCACATTAGGTTGCCTTCCATATCATATTGGGCCAGGTAAAAGTCTCTCGAGCTTCCCTGACCGGCCGTTGTTCCAGCGATGACAAAACCGCCGTCGTCTGTTTCAAGTACATCGGCAGCAGAAAGAAAAACGGGCGTGCTGGCAACGACACGCTTAATGTTCTTTTCCCAAATGATTGTACCGTCTACATCGGTACGAGCTGCATATATGGAGGTATTATTCCCTTCGTTTACTTCTCCGACCAGGATGTATCCATGATCGCGGGTCTGAATGATGGAGCGGGCATTTTGATCCAAGCCCTGCTGTCCGAAGATTTTTTCCCATCCACCCAATTCCTGCGCATTTACTTCCAGAGAGCTGAAAAGCCAGAGGGCAGCGATCAATGTGACCAGCATTGATCGCTGCAGAAAAAGTGGCTTAATATATTTAACTAATCTCATGGAAATTTTCAGTATGCTTATCTTCATAATCTTCACACTACAAAAATGCAGGTATTCCTCACCCAAAACAATGACAAAAAATCGCATTTGTTGATAGCTTTTTTGTTATTTTTAAATCAAATATTCTACACTTAAAACCATAAACTACTATAAACCAGTTATTTAACTCAAAAACGACTTTGGAGCAATTTTAGCTATTTGTTGAGCATAATTATATTTACCCCATGAATAAAAGTCAGTTAGTAAGCATTTTAAGAACTTTTAGCCGCAAAGAATGGCGCGAATTAGGCAAATGGATGCAATCGCCAGCCCATAATCAACGGCAAGATGTGCTCGTATTGTACGAATACCTCAAGCAAGAGAAACACCTAACAGGGGACGAATTTCTTGCCAAAGAGGTCGTTTTCAAGCACATATACACCAATGAAGCCTTCGATGATGCCAGAATGCGACAGTGTATCCACTTTTTCAATAAAGCCTTGGAAAGTTTTCTGATCTATTCCGAGTTGTCGCAAGATGAAATCTACACCAAGACCGCACTCTCAAGGGTCTACCGCAAAAAGCAGCTGGACAAGCCTTTCAAAAAGAACATGAAGCAAATCCTTCAGCTACAGGAGAAATACCCAATGCGGGATGCTCACTTTTTGCGCAATGAGTATTTGGTCCAACAAGAACAGTATACTTTTCTCAGCGAGCAGAAGAAGCGCACGACGGTTTTCAATCTGCAGGAAGCTTCCGACGCCCTCGATGTTACCTTCATAGCAGATAAACTGCGCCAGATTTGCCTCATTTTATCGCATCAAACCGTTTATCAAGCCAATTACGACATCGGATTTTTGGATGAAGTACTCAATTTTGTAGAATCCAAAAACTTGTTGGCTCAACCAGCTATTGCCATTTACTACTACGTTTACAAGGCTTTGACAGAGAAAGAAGATGAACAACATTTTCAAAACCTCAAGCGGGAAATCACCACCAACAGCCACCTATTTCCAACCTCTGAGATGAGAGATTTCTACCTGCTGGCCATCAACTATTGCATCGGCCGGATGAACATCGGCTCGGATTTTTACATTCGAGAAGCTTTCGAACTGTATAAGCTGGGCTTCGAAAAGCACATACTCGTGGAAAATGAAAATATCTCTCCGTGGACTTTTCACAATGTGGCGCTCATTGGATTGCGATTGAGAGAATTCGACTGGGTGGAGCAGTTTGTAGAGAATTTTCAGGAGTTTCTAAGCTTAAAATTCCGGAAAAGTTTTGTCAACTACATTTTAGGTCGCTTGCATTATGACAAGGGAAATTACGACAAAACAATGGACTACATCAACGAGGCAGAAATCGACGACATACTCCTAAACCTCAACTCTAAACTGCTGCTTTCCAAGATTTTCTATGAACAAGAAAATTACAATGTACTCGAGTCCTTACTCGAAAGTATGCGCACCTACCTAGTCAGAAAAAAGGTCATGGGTTACCACAAGTCCAACTACAAAAACATCATTAGATACATTCGTAAGCTATTGAAAGTCAACCCCTTCAACAAACAACACATCGACAAACTCAAACAGGAAATCACAACGGCCAATCCGCTCACCGAAAAAGAATGGCTGATCCGTCAATTGGACCAAGTGCGGCCCTGACAATTGACAAATCAGCCATTGGGTGGTGCTTACTTTCAACGTCCCCGAACCATCAATTTTCCACTACTCAACAGCTCGGATTCACTGCCGAGGGTGTAAAAATACAGGCCACTGCCCAAGTCCCCGCGCTTGAATATGAAGCGAGGTCCCTGGTGTTGCTCTGTTCGCATCAGCCGCCCGCTGGCATCATACAGCCGCAGGGTCAGCTCCTGAAAGGAGGCATCTGAAAGTTCAAATACCGCCTCATTTGGCGTTGGGTTGGGGTAAACATCGATCGAGAGACCTGGCCGAAAAACTTCCTGCGATTGAAGTGTCAAGAAGTTTTCGCCAATGGTGTGTAGGGTCAGGTTGGTAATGATCGGATCGTTGAAATCGAAATAGATGGCAGCCGAATTGGTAATTTCTGTACCGATGGGATGGTCAGGTTGTTGTTGGATGTGGAAGGTTACAAATCCATTGGAACCAATCAGATTGGTGCTGCTGTCAGGTAAATTGATGTCCAGGAAGGCAAAACGAATGATGTTATTACTGAGTAACTCAAACTCGTAGGGATGGCTGGCCGATCCCTGACGGAAAGTCCTCATGTCTAGCAAAGAAGAAATGGTGTCGAGTATGACGACCCGGAAGGCCGTATCCGTACCCGTATTTTGAAATCGGATTTTGTACTCCAACTCTGTATTTGCCTCTATCAGGTGGTCATCGCCCACTCCATTGGGGAATCCCTGCTTGTCGTTGGGATCGTAGGAGCCTACATTTTCGGTACAATCCATTGAAACTGTTGGTTCGGCATCGTTGAGTGAAAATTGATTGACCAACCCCATTGTGAAGCTTCCATCACTATTCGTTCCACAGCCTTCGATGACCATACTTGGCATACTTTCAAAGGGATAACCGCTGACTTGAGGGACCTGCAGACGATAGGTCGAACCGTTGCTCGGCAACAAAATGGGGCCGAAAAGCCGGCCACTTTCCAGCTTTACCGGCTGGGGTGCATACATAATGACATCTTCGATGATGACGTAGTTAACCGACTCCATCATGTCACCAGCCCCAATGTTTTCAATGAAGAACTCTACATTGCCGCTCGTCTTATTGCATTGACCATCGACCCTCAGAATCGCACCATTGTAGGGTAGGCCAGAATTGCAAGTGGTATCGGGAAATATTCGGGCAGTGGTGCAATGGGCCTGTCCCAAACTGACAGAGTCGCAACCCACCAAAACCTCTAGGGTAAAGTCCTGACATTCACTCACCCCTACTGTACCTAGATCAAAGGTCAGAACGTTTCCATCCTCCGTATATGGAATATCTGCTGTGATGGGAATTAAGAAAGGGTCTAGTTCTACTTCGATGTAGGCATTTTCCGCATCGACCGTTCCATTGTTGCAATAGTGGATGCCGTAGTGGCTAAAAAAGCAACGGCGCAAACGGGCCGTCGAGATGTCAACCTCTAAAGCCGGACAGTCCAGCACGGCAGTCGCTCCCATGTTTTGTACAAGGCTATCGTTTTCTGAAAGTGTCAGCATCACATTTTGCTGGCAGGGGGTCCAAAGGTCGTTCGGTGTAATAAGGTTGATAGTATAATCACCTGTATCCAGGAAGGCCCGATAGATGCCATCCTCGTCAGTATTGAAGACATAGGTGTTTGTGCCATTGGCAAATTCCACCAGCCAGCCCGATAGCCGCTCCTCGATAGAATCAGCCAGACAATCAGCATTGGCATCGGCAAACACATCTCCGGTAATGTATGCGCCCTCCAACAGTATTTGTCCTCCATTGACAATGAGTGGAATCTCCACGTGGTTGCCCATTTGATTTTGGAAGACTTCTACAACAAAATTTGGAGGTGCACCGCCGACGCTTATCTCTGCATTTCCTGGTTGAAGTGCTTTGAAGTACATAGAAAACATGTTGGAACCATCTGTAAGCGATTCTCCCAAGGCGGTAGCGTCGGTCCAAACAACCCGAATAATTCCAGAGGCTGCCTGAAGGCTGGAAAAGGTAAAGGTTTCTGGAATTTCATCCAACTCAAGGTCTTCAAAAGACAATTTAGCAGGGTCCCAGGTGATGGCAAATTGCATACTGAGAAGCTCTTCAAAATCCTCGACTTCAAAGTCGATGCGAATATCTCGGGGACCATTCAGACTCGTATTTAAGTTGAATGTAACTTGTGCGGTTAAAGAATGGCTGAGGCATAGAACAACAGCAGAGAGCAAAAGAGAAAAAAGGTGTTTTTTAAGTGAGGTGTTCTTCGTTGTCATGGGAAACACTTTTTTGTTGTACCGTAATTTAGGATTATCAACTTTTGTTGCAACTCAACCAGCCGAATCGCAACTCGAATCATTCAATGATGCAAAAATGATGACTAACCCTCTTTAAGGCAAAGACAAATTTATCATTTTGTAGCCTATAGGATTTTCTGATATGGGCATTTTATGTTAAAAATGGCCCCATAATTGGCAATATTGTAGATTGTATATAAATTTATTTAATCAAATAAATACTGGTATTTTATCCAATTTGCCGGATGTAATGAAGAAGAGCCGCCTGAATATCATAATAGATAGTCTTTCTAAAAAGGATCGACGAGAATTGGCAAAGTTCATTCAGTCGCCATTTTTCAATCAACAAGAGCAATTAGTGCGGTTTTTCGAACTGCTCATTGAGTTCAAGTATGTCCTAAAAATAGAGCCTGTAAAAGAAAAATTATACCGACAATTGTACCCCAATCTGCCTTATGAGGATGTGCGCATTAGGCTACTGATGAGCGATCTATTAAAGCTTATTGAAAAGTATTTTGTCTATCAGGAAATGATGGCTGACCCACTTGATGCACAGATTAAATTGGCCAGTGCCTACCTCAAGCGCAATCTGCCCATTCATTTTGAAAGAACGGCCCAACAGGTAGAAAATCATCTCCAAAAGCAACCCTTCCGAAATGCCAAATATTACCGTCATCGCTATCAGTTGCACTTCGAAAATATCCAGTACATCGCCTCCTATAAACCCGCCAGTAAGTTTTCTTTGAAGGAAATGTCGGATGAGCTCGACCTTAACTATTTGGCCAATAAATTGCGGCAAGCCTGCCTCCAACAGACCCAGCGAACGGTCTACCGGCCAGAAGCTTCTCAGATGTTTCCGGACGAACTCATCCAGTACATCGAAAAGCGCCAATACTTACACATCCCGCTGATTGGGATATATTATCACTGCTATCACTGCTTGGTGCATCCCGAAGATTCCAGTCATTTTCAACAATTTCGCCAGCTGCTATTCGAGCACGATCACCAATTTCCAGAGCAAGAAATCCACGATCTATACAAATACGCCATCAACTACTGTGTACTCCAAATCAATAATGGCTTAGAGAACTACTTCAAAGAAGTAATGACCCTCTACAAAACAGGCTTGGAAAAAGGTTTTTTGCTGGAATACAATCAACTAACGCGCTTCACTTACCACAATATAGCGGCAGCCGGTTTGCGCATCGAAGACTACGAATGGGTCGAGTCCTTTATCTATCAGTACAAAAAGAAGCTGGAAAAGAAGTACCAGGAAAGCTCCTTCAGCTTTAATTTGGCGCGCCTAGAATACAGTCGGCGCAATTACGACGAAGCACTCAAGCTTTTGCGCTCCTTCAACCACAAAGACATCCTACTCAACCTCGCCGCCAAAACATTGTTGCTGAAAATCTATTTCGAGCTGTCGGAATTCGATCTACTAGAGGCACACATTGAGGCCATGAAGATTTTTCTACGGCGCAAGCAGCTACAAAAGAGCATCGGCTATCACCAGGTCAATTACCTCAAGGTCGTCGAATACACAAAGAAGCTCATCTCTATCAATTACTTTGACAAAAAGGCTCGCCAAAATTTACGGGATCGCATCGAATCCGAGGAGATCCTCACCGAGAAAGGCTGGCTGCTCGAACAGCTCATCTAAAAGAGTTGATGCAAAGGCATGATTGTTGGTAAGATTATTTAGACATCTAGGAAGGCTATTAATCCAGCACCCAAAACGACCCTCCCGTAAACACAAATTATCAGAAGAGCTCATGACCGACGAAGCGCGCATCATAGATGCAGACTACAAGCATTACAATCAAGCATCCGTTCTTACCGCTGCACCTAAATACAAGCGGTTTCTTAATTTTTTCATCGACTACTTTATTTGCGGAACACTACTAGGGATGCTGGCCGGTATGCTGCTAGGGCTTATCTTCAGTTTCAGTGGCCAAAACGCTTTATTGGAACTTTACATGTCTTCCTTTATCCTCAAATTTGCGCTGACACTTTGCATTGTCATTCTTTACTATACGACTTGTGAATATGGATTTCAGGGTAAGACCATAGGTAAATGCCTGACTAAAACCAGGGTTGTTTCCTGCGATGGCATGCCTCTGAGCCTAAGACAAATCTTCTTGCGCTCCTGCGCGCGCTTTCTGCCTTTCGAGACCATTTCTGTCCTCCTCGGACACCAAGGGAAAGGCGGCTGGCACGATCAAATTAGCAAAACAATGGTCGTAGAAGAACAAAAAAACGAGGAAATCCGCAGCTTTACGGAATTCCTCGTCAAGAAGTTGGCCTAATTGGCCGAAGCTTCATCGAATCAACCAACCTTCTCGGAACCGAAAATCGAACCGATGTAATGGCGATTCATTCGCGCGATATTTTCAATTGAAATTTCTTTTGGACATTCTACCTCACAGGCACCAGTGTTGGAACACATACCAAAGCCTTCAGAATCCATCTGGTTAACCATGTCGTGCGCCCGGCGCTTGGACTCTACCTCACCCTGAGGCATCAGCGCCAAGTGGGAAACTTTTGCACTCACAAACAGCATTGCAGAAGCATTTGGGCAAGATGCAACACAAGCACCACAACCAATACATGTGGCCGCATCAAATGCTTGGGAAGCCACATCTTTTTCGACCGGGATGGAGTTGCCATCCGGAGCTTGGCCTGTGTTGACGGAAATGTACCCACCTGCCTGAATGATCCGGTCAAATGCAGAACGGTCCACCACGAGGTCTTTTACAACCGGGAATGCCTTGGCACGCCAGGGTTCTATGACGATGGTATCACCATCTTTGAATGCCCTCATGTGAAGCTGGCAAGTCGTTGTGCCTCTCTGAGGCCCGTGCGGACGACCATCAATCACCATGTTACAAGTACCACAAATACCCTCCCGACAATCGTGCTCGAAGGAAACGGGTTCCTCTCCTTTAGAAACGAGTTCTTCATTCAATACATCTAACATTTCCAGAAAGGACATATGCTCGCTGGCCACCACCTGATAAGTCTCAAGCCGGCCTTTATCTTTTTGATTTTTCTGTCTCCAGATTTTTAAAGTCAAATTCATGTCAGGATGTTTTTTAAACTTTTGCAAATACCCACTCAATAATTCGTAGCGACAAGTTTGGGGAGTATTTTACTTGTAACTTCTGGTCTTGAGTTCAACATTTTCGAATACCAACTGCTCCTTGTGGCAAACGGGCTCTTGCTCGTCCCACTCCCAAGCAGCTACATAGGCAAATTCCTTGTCTCGGCGTAGGGCTTCTCCATCTTGGGTCTGGTATTCTTCGCGGAAGTGTCCACCACAAGATTCATCGCGGTTGAGAGCGTCCAGGATCATCACCTCTCCCAATTCGAGGAAATCAGCCACTCTGCCAGCCTTTTCCAATTCCGGATTGTAATCGTCGCTAGAACCCGGAACGAAAACATCGGTCCAAAATTCTTCTCTGAGTTCGCGGACCATCTTGCGGGCCTTTTTCAAACCTTCTTCGCTGCGAGACATCCCGCAGTATTCCCACATGATCTTACCCAAGCGGCGATGGAAGCTTTCAACGGACTGTTTGCCCTTGATGTTCATTATTTTTTCAATCCATGCTTTCGTTTTTTTCTCAGCCTCGACAAAAGCAGGCGCATTTGGATCAATCTTAGGCGTCCGAATCTCATCGGATAAGAATTGTCCAATCGTATATGGAATAACGAAATAACCATCTGCCAGCCCTTGCATCAAAGCAGAAGCACCCAAGCGATTGGCGCCATGGTCGGAGAAATTCGATTCTCCCAAGGCAAATAAGCCAGGTACGTTGGTTTCGAGATTGTAATCTACCCAAAGACCACCCATTGTATAGTGAACAGCCGGGTAAATCTTCATCGCGATTTTATAAGGATTCTCTCCGGTAATCTTCTCATACATTTGGAAAAGGTTACCGTATTTTTCTTTGATGACGGATTCTCCAAGGCGCGTGATGGTTGCCTTGTCGGGATTGTGAATACCTTCGCTATGGGCTTTTGACTTACCGTATCGCTCGATGGCAGAAGCAAAATCGAGGAATACCCCTCTTTCTGTTGGAACAATGCCATGCCCCTTATCACACTCGATCTTTGCCGCTCTGGAAGCAACATCCCTTGGAACGAGGTTACCGAAAGCCGGATAACGTCTTTCCAGGTAGTAATCCCGATCTGCCTCGGGTATATCGTTGGCATTCTTTCTTCCTTCCCGAATAGCAGCCGCGTCTTCTTTTTTGGCAGGTACCCAAACGCGACCATCGTTGCGCAAACTCTCAGACATCAATGTCAACTTCGACTGGTATTCTCCATACTGAGGAATGCAGGTCGGGTGGATTTGCGTGTAACAAGGATTGGCCATCAAAGCACCATTTTTCACTGCTCGCCAAGCCGCCGTAACGTTAGAGTTCATGGCATTGGTAGACAAGTAGTAGACGTTGCCATAACCGCCGGTCGCCAGTACGACACAGTGGGCAGCGTGGCGCTCGATCTCACCATTGAGTAGATTTCTGGTGATGATTCCGCGTGCTTTTCCATCGATCTTTACCAAATCGAGCATCTCGTGGCGGTTGTACATCGTCACGTTGCCCAAAGCGATCTGACGGGAAAGGGACTGATAGGCTCCCAGCAGCAGCTGCTGTCCGGTCTGACCACGCGCGTAAAAAGTACGTGATACCTGGACACCACCAAAAGAGCGATTGGCCAACAGACCACCGTATTCACGAGCAAAAGGTACTCCCTGAGCGACTGCCTGGTCAATGATGTTGACACTCACTTCAGCCAAGCGGTGTACGTTTGCTTCCCGAGAGCGATAATCACCCCCTTTGATGGTATCGTAGAATAAACGGTAGATACTGTCTCCGTCGTTTTGGTAGTTTTTTGCGGCATTGATTCCTCCCTGGGCAGCAATACTGTGCGCGCGGCGAGGACTATCGTGGAAAGTAAAGCATTTTACGTTGTAGCCCAGCTCCCCTAGGGTAGAGGCGGCTGAAGCTCCAGCCAAACCCGTTCCAACTACAATTACCTCAATTCTCCTCTTATTGTTTGGCGCAACTAGATTCATGGTTCCGCGATACTGCGTCCACTTGGTAGACAGATCGCCCTCTGCTGGTATTTTCGGATCTAATTTCATATTTGACATTTTTATTTGGAACCCGCAGGCTTCACATTAACGGAATAAGAAAAAGAATACAGGAATTACGGCAAATCCAGCCGGTACCAAAATGGCACAGGCCGCTCCAATCAATTTGATAAGAGGTGTATATTTTTTATGGTTGAGCCCCAACGTCTGAAAAGCAGATTGGAAGCCGTGAAACAAATGAAAGGCAATGACTGTCATGGAGATGACGTAGAAGATGACAAAGGCGATGTTCTTGAAAGCCAATGCAACCGGTCCGTAGAGGTTTTTGACTTGCATGCCATCGTAGGTCTTCATACCCATGGTGCCAAATTTCATTTGAAACCAAAATTGATACATGTGAATAATAATGAATACCAATATGACAACACCCAGCCAGCCCATATTACGGGAGGCGAAAGAAGTATTTGAAGCGGTTGCAACAGCGTAACGAGAGCCACGAGCTGCTTTGTTTTTCCGCCAAATCAAAATCCCCTGAATCGCATGAAGCAAAATAGAAGCGTACAGCAGATAAGAAACTGTCTTAATCAGTGGATTCGTCGTCATGAACTTTGCGTAGAGATTGAACTTCTCACCATCGTCAGGAAGCAATAACTGCAAATTACCAACCAAATGAATGACTAGAAAGGAAATGAGGAAAAGCCCGGTGAGGCTCATAATCGTTTTGCGACCAATTGATGATGTCAGAAATGTACTGAACCAACCCATAACAATTTTTTGACTTAAGTTGCGATGAATAAAAGGTTTTAGAACAAATTCCTGCCTACTTTCAGACAAGAGAAAAACGAGCGTTATGTATTAAAGTTATGTAGCGAATATTCGAGCTAATCTATTTCTATACAAGGGATTATGCTCGCAATCGAAAACTGCCACAAAGTTATTTATTAAAAGGCAGATACCCAATACATGTTTGGTTCAGAGGGCTCTTACAAATTTATTTAGAATAATTCTATACTATGCCCACCCCGCAGAAAATAGCCCTGAAAGCCAGTCCCTCTTTATAAAAAAGCCTTTTTACAGAGGATTTGTTTGGTCCAAATCACATTAATCAATATTGAGGTAAGATATTGGGTGGCAGGCTGTCTAGGCGAAGGCTATCTCTTTTTAGGCTATCGCTTAACATCATTAAACTATCTGCCCGGAGAGAATCAAGCAGGAAGGTATCCGGATCGATCAGGGGGGCAATGTCGGTTGAAGGTTCTGGAAAAAGAATGTCGGGCTGCATGGGTTTAAGCGGAATATCGGGGCGGGACAACAGCCGCAATACCAAAGAATCTTTAGCCTGAGCCAACAAAATGGAATCAGCCATTTCTTCGGCTCGCTTCATAATTTTTTCCCGACAGCGCCTTTTCTTGAGCGCTACATAGGCGGCAACTTTCTCTTCGACCGCTTCTTGAATGATGGCCATTTCTTTGGCAGTGGGCTCTCCAAATTGAAAGGCACCCAGGATAGCAATGGCACTCAAGCCAATAAGAGTCATCAGAATGGTCAAAAATTGCTTCATTGCCCCAACAGTTCTTTAATTTTTTGTCTCCTGACCTCTAAAATGGAGTCGGTCGTCGCTTGTAGGCGATCCTTATAGCCACTTTTGCAGAGGCTGTCCAGCTCGGGCATTACCTCTTTGATCCTTGCATCAGAAAGCGTATCGATCAGCGATTGATTGGAGGCCAAGACCTGCTCGCGACTTTTATCGCAACCACTGCCCAGCAGTATTCCGAGGGAACACAACAGCAAGAGGGCAAAAAAAGTAAATCTGCGTTTCATCAATCAACAGGGGTTTCGGTCGGCTTGACTGCCTCCACGACAACGGACAGACCGACCCAACGGGAAAACATCCAGTCTGCAAATTTAAAGATTGGCACCAAAGTATTAAAAATTTTCATTGGCCCGTTCGGAATGATCTTGCGCCCCAGCAAGTTGCCATAAATATACCAGCCAGGAACGCCCGCCAAATTGAAATAATAACGCTTTTTAATCTGTAGTTTATTTTGTTTGAACAGAAGCGAGAGGCTTTGCTTGTTGTACCGGCGATAATGTTCCAGCGACTCGTCGAACTGATTGTAGAGGTATTGGAAGGCAGGCACCAGAATAACCATTCGACCACCCGGCCGCAACAATTTATTGGCATTGGCGATCGCCAACTGGTCGTCTTCGATGTGTTCCACAACATTTAAAGCAAACAAGCCATCAAAAGACCCAATGTGTTCTTTGTATTCCGTATCGAAGTCAGGATGTGTCAAGTTGAGTTTTAAGACCCCTTCCAGACTCTTGTCTCCTTCGAAGGTTTTGCGGAGGTATGCACAGTAGTTTTCCCGAATGTCACTGAGGCAAATCGAACGCTCATCCTCTAAAAAACAAGAAGAAATATTGCCGATGCCACTACCGATTTCCAGGATGCGTCCGCTCAAGTGCTGGCATACCCGCTCGTACATCCATCGATTGAAGCCCGGGGCAACAGACATGGCCTCCAGGGTTTCCATCCCTTCGGTGTCCAATTCTCGAAAAGAAAAGTCTTTTGGTGCATTCATGGGATTTCAGCTATTAAGTAGTAAGCCCGAAAATTGGCAAAATAACTTCCTGAATATCCAGCTAAAAAAGCCAGCTTAAGTGCCTAGACAAATAAATTATACTTAAAAATACAATAAATGGCCCTTAAGCCATCTTTCCAGCCTATTTTTTTACCCTCCTCATACGATCTGCCATAGTAAGAAATGCCGACCTCGTAAATCCGTACATCATCGATCTTCGCAATCCGGGCCGTCACTTCCGGCTCAAAACCAAATCGCTTTTCCTTTAACGACAGACCTTGAATCAATGGCGTACGAAATAACTTGTAGCAAGTCTCCATATCCGTCAGATTCAGATTTGTCAATGCATTGGAAAGGCCCGTTAGCCATCGGTTGCCAATTGAATGCCAGAAAAACAAAATCCGATGCGGTTTTCCACCTATAAAACGGCTGCCATAGACTACATCTGCAAAGCCATCAATAATGGGCTGTAGCAGCAGGTTGTACTCCGACGGATCGTACTCTAGATCAGCATCTTGAATGATCAAAAAATCACCCGTCGCCTCGCGAATACCTGTATGCAGAGCAGCACCCTTGCCCTGATTTTTGTCATGCCGGAAGTAGCGAATACCCAAGTCAGGGTGTTCGGCCATATACTTTTGGATGGCGCCCTCGGTATCATCCGAAGAGCAATCATTGGTAATGAGAATTTCCTTTTCTATACCCTCGATCAATGTGACCGCACCGATTCGATCCAGTATTTTATGGATGGTCCTTTCTTCGTTGTAAGCAGGTATGACGATGGATAACTTTTGCTTCATCCGATCAAGTAGTTGATTCAGTTTATGGGACAGGCCACTAACAGGATAAATGCCCTGCCATTTGAGCCGACCGAAAGGTAAAGATAAGGGAAGTGGAGGTTTTATCAGCGCTCTCGGTCTGTTACGAAGAGCACCAGTTGTTCCAGGGAATCTCTGGCGGGGTTTTGAGGAAAGCTGTGGAGGATCTCAAACGCTTCGGTCCGATAGCGCAGCATCGCTTCTTTGGCATATTCCAGCCCGCCACTTTCCCGAACAAATTCTATGACCTCTCTCACCTTGTCTGCCTTTTCACTGTGGCGTTTGATATTATTGATGATACGGCGCTTATCAGCTTTGGATGCATTATCAAGGGCATAGATCAGCGGAAGGGTCATTTTTTTCTCCTTGATGTCGATACCCAAAGGCTTTCCAACATCTGCCGTACCAAAATCAAACAGATCGTCTCGAATTTGAAAGGCGATACCAATTTTTTCGCCAAATAGGCGCATTTTTTCCACATCGTCGGGGCCGGGAGCAGTAGAAAAGGCACCGGCACTGCAGGCCGTCGCAATGAGGGAAGCCGTTTTCTGGCGGATGATCTCGTAATAAACATCCTCGCTGATGTCTAGGCGGCGGGCTTTTTCTATTTGCAGCAACTCTCCCTCGCTCATTTCTCGAACGGCAACCGATAGAATTTTCAACAATTCGTATTCGTTGTTATTCAGTGCCAACAAAAAACCTTGAGAAAACAGAAAATCACCTACAAGAACCGCAATTTTGTTTTTCCACAATGCGTTGATAGAGAAAAAGCCACGGCGTTCATAGGAATCATCCACCACATCATCGTGTACAAGAGTGGCCGTGTGGAGCAACTCTACCAAAGAGGCCGCTATGTAGGTGGCGTCGTTCACAGCACCAAAAAGCTTGGCACTCAAAAAGACGAACATCGGTCGGACTTGCTTTCCTTTGCGCTGTACGATGTAGTAGGTAATCTTATCGAGCAGTGGAACTTTACTACGCATAGAATCGCGAAAACGATCTTCAAAGATTTTCAGTTCTTTGTCGATGGGACCTTTGATCGTATTCAGCGATTTGACCATTTAGTAGGATTTTGGCACAATATACAAATAATGGTGAGCATGCACCCCTGAATAAGAAACAGCCAAAAATGGGGAATGTTTGGCAAAATAGTCGTTCAAAACTCGAGCCCCTCTTCGAGGTCTTCCGGTTTTTGCTGTTTGTAAAATTGTTTGGTAAAAATGCGTTGCTTTTGGCGCTCCAACACCAATTTTGCCAACCCGATATTTGCCGGCAGTTTGGCACCAGGGGATAAAGCTTCCTGGATACAGCGTTCTTTTACGTCCAAACGGTACATCAGGCTCATGAGAAACTCCAGGCGGTATTCGATCATATAAGCCAACTGATTGGCCAGAAGGTCCAACAATTCGGACTCTTCCAGAGGTTCCGCGCCAATTTCAAGGCCAAAATCCCGAGCGATCAGTTCGCTGGTGCGAAGTATGAGTAATTTGTTTTCCATGGATGCTGAATGTAGAACTCCCAGCGTTTCGAGAGTATTTGGTAATATGGTGAGTTTTTTGTTGTCTATTTTATGGTTGCTTAGACAAAAGTACGACATAGAATCGCTTAAACCTATCTGAATCGCTCAACTAGATAGGTAGCAAGTTTTACAACACGAAGCAAACGACTTGCTGAAGCAATTTTTTCAGATTATTTTTAATGCATCAACGCCCATTTGTTCGCAACACAAGCAGCTTTTGGGCATATAACAAAATCTAAAGCTAAACACATGAAGAAATTTTCCATCATCTCCTTTTTCTACCTACTATTTACCGCTCAACTTTTCGCTCAGGCACCACCTATAAAATGGGGTAAGATACCAGATGCCGATCTAAAGATGACGGTTTATGAAGAAGATACGACTGCCGATGCCGTTATCCTGGCCGACTTTGGAACCATTACCTTTGAGCTGAATGACCTGGGCGCTTTTTACAATTTCACCCAACACAAACGCATCAAAATACTGAAGCAGTCAGCTTTCGATATGGGAAACGTTGAAATTCCCTACTATGCGGCCACCAAACTCACTAAGGTTCGGGGGTTGAAAGCGCAAGTCTTCAGTCCGAGTGGCAAAAAACAAGTTATCGGAAAGAAAGAAATCTACGATGAAGAGATCCGAGAAAATGTCCGGGTCAAAAAATTTGCCTGCCCAAAGGTCGAGGTCGGCTCCATCATCGAATACAAATACCAGGTTTTTTCTCCCGATCTGGTAGGACTCCAAGATTGGTATTTTCAAGGCGAAAATCCCGTCCGTTGGAGCGAACTGCGATTCCAAATGCCGGAATGGTTCGACTACCTGACCTTTTTTCAGGGCAAAGAGGATATGAGCATACGGGAGGAAAAATACGAGTCCAGAATTATACGCGGCTTTCCAGTCAACACCAAGCTCGCGCGCTACGTCATGGAAAACGCCCCTTCCCTGCGCAAGGAAGCTTACATCACCACCATGGACGATTATCGGGCGCGCATCAAATTTCAGCTCAAGTCCATCCAAGTAGGCAACAATATCCGAGAGCCCTATCTCAGTTCTTGGCCCAAATTCGCCGAAACAATTATCGACCACGACTACATTGGTGATCAGTTCAACAAGCGCCGCAACTTCAAAAAGTTAGAGGCTGCAGCCGCCAATGTTGTCGCCAAATTGGAAAGTCCAGCCGAAAAGGTTAGCGCGCTCTATGAATTTATTGCCCGTAATGTCGAATGGAATGGCCGCTTCACCCTTTTTGCCGATGACCAGATCGACAGAGCCTTTGCCAACCGCAGCGCCAATAGTTCAGAACTCAACTTTATGCTCTTGGCACTCCTCAAGTCTCAGGGCATAGAAGCCTACCCCTTGTTGCTCAGTACCCGAGAACACGGTCAAATGATCACCGCCTATCCAATCATCGATCAATTCAATCACACTATGATACTAGCCGTTGTAGACGGTAAGGAAGTATTTTTGGACGTTGGATCGATGATGCGCCCCATGGGATACCCCAGGGTCAGCTCACTGAATCAGGAAGCTTGGTTGGCCGATAAAAAGATCGCTCAATGGGTTAAAATATCAATTCCTGCAACCAGCAAGACTTTTTTCGGTCATTTTAATATGGATGAAAGTGGTAGCCTGGAAGGGGACATCAAATGCAGCCATGTCGGATACGAAGGAATGGTCGAAAGAAGTGAAATTATCGGCAGTACTAAAACGGAGGAAGAGCTTTGGCAAGACCGGCTCGCCGACATTGCCTCGGAGGTATCTGTGGAATCCGTCGAATTCGTCAATAAGACAACACCCATCAAACCCCTGAAGAGCCATATTAAATGTAACTTGGCAGATTTCGGCCAGACCAATGGGGATTTTATTTACATCTCTCCATTTTTACTGTCCGACTATCAGGAAAATCCAATGAAACAGGAAAAGCGCCTTTTCCCCGTAGATTTTGCCTATCCCTGGAAAGACAACTACATCCTAAATCTAACAATTCCAGCCGGCTACGCAGTGGAAGAAATGCCAGAGCCCGTCAATCTTGTTTTGCCAAACAAGGGCGGAAAATTTACCTACATGGTAAGTCAAAATGGCGATAAAGTACAAGTCGTCAGTAAAATATCTTTAAAGCAATTGGTATTTTCACCAGAGGAATACCTTATCATTAAGAAATTCTTCGACCTCATACTTGAAAAACAATCTGAACAGCTCATTCTCAAGAAAAAGACATAGCTCGAATTGTAATGAATAGATAAGAATACCAGCGCAAATTTGCGTTATATACAAAGAGGGCATTCTTTGGGAAGCATTTTTTTGCTTCCCAAGGATAATCGCCAGGAAAATGACAAAACCTTAATGCCCTGGAAGCGTAAAAAGACCGGAAGACTTCGTCAGTTCGAATGACTTGTGTCAAAAAATGAGTTTTGTACTGAGCGAAAAACAGTCATCCATCAGAAGATTTACCTAAAATGCACATGAATAAGACCATCATCCACCTTTGTCTGTTTGCTTTGCTTTTCCCTTTAATGGCAAATGCCCAAAAGGACAATAAGGCCATCAAATGGGGGAAGATTTTACCTGCCGATTTAGAAATGTCGACCTACACAGCAGATACACAGGCGGCAGCCGTCATTCTGACCGATGTGGGTTTCATCACCGTCAATGTTCACTCCGGTTTAAATTATCGCTTCCGGCACCACCGGCGCATCAAAATATTGAAGGAAGCAGGCTTTGCGGAAGCAACCATCGAACTACCGTTTTACACCGGCCAGGACCCAGAGAAAATTACAGGTCTCAAGGCACAAATCATCTTGCCGAACGGCGAAAAATACAATGTCCCTCGCAAAGACATTTTTGAAGAAGAAGTTCAGAAAAATTGGACGGTCAAAAAATTCACCTTCCCCAAATTACAAGAAGGAGCCATCATAGAGTATCGTTACGACCTGACCTCCGAGCGCATCCTGCAATTGCAGGATTGGAATTTCCAACATGATTTACCAGTCCGCTACAGTGAACTCGTCGTCGAAATTCCCAGCTGGTTGGAATATGTCTACCTTTTCAATGGCCTCCAAGATAGGGCCAGGAAGAAGGTCGTTGAGGGTGAATTACTCGTAGTGGAAGGAAACGAAGAGGACCTCGATCCACTCGAAGGAGATGCTAGCGTAAAAATCGATAAGAATTCTTTCGTGATGGAAAACATTCCAGCCATCCAACGGGAACCTTACATGACCACGGTTGACGACTACCGCGCTTCCATTCGCTTTCAGCTCAGCAAGCTCAATTATCCAGACGGCCGCAAGGAACACATTCTCTCTTCTTGGGAAGATACGGCCAAGGAATTGCTGGAAGATGAAAATTTTGGCCAGCAGTTTCTCAAAAAGCGGAATTACAAAAAAATTCTGGAAGATGTTGCACCGAAAATTGCCGGTATCAATGACGAGATGAAGAAGATGGAGATTCTATGCAAGTTTGTCTCTTCCAATGTCAAATGGAATGGAAAATACCGCATGTTCGTTCCAAAATCTCTCAACAACGCTTATGAGATTAAATCGGCTCCTAGCGGAACCATCAACATGATGTTGCTCGCATTGATGCGATATGCAGGCATGAAGGCATCGCCTGTCTTAGTCAGTACTCGACAACATGGTAAGATGATCCAGCAATACCCCATCGTAGACCAGTTCAACCACATGATCGTACTGGCCGAGATGAATGGCAAAAAAATTACGCTTGATATCACAGACCCCATTCGCCCCATGGGCTATCCAGACATCCAGGCGCTCAACAGCTATGGTTGGAAGGTGGATAAAGAGACACCTCAATGGATTGCTATCGAAGCACCCGGGGGTAGCGATATGTTTATGGTCAATGCCAACTTGGATGAAGACGGCCGCCTCAGTGGAATCATTAAAGGGCAGTACAATGGCTACAATGCTGTCCCGGAAAGAAAAAACCACCAAAAATCTCCGATGGGCCAGCATTGGCAGGGGCGCTTGGGTGCAAATGCCCAAATCGACTCTATGAGCGTCGAAAACCTTAATGTTCCCGAGAAGAGACTCAAGGAAAAATTCTACTTTGAGTTGGAAGATGCAGCGATGGTCACCGGATCAATGATTTATTTCACACCCATTTTTTACAGTAACTTCAACGAGCAGATGTTCCGCCTGGAAAATCGAGATTTTCCAGTGGACATTCCATACCCATTCAAGGAGCAGTTTGTCATCAAGGTAAAAATTCCCGATGGTTATGAAGTGGAGGAAATACCAGAGCGCAAAAGAGTCATCATCGTCAACAATGGCGGAGAGTTCAACTTTCTGTGCGAGCAAAAAGGCAGCTACATTCAAGTGCTCAGCAAAATTCAAATCCGCCAATTGAAATACCAACCAGAGGAATACGACAACATCAAAGAGTTTTTTGAACGCATTACAGAAAAATTGGGTGAGCAGATCGTACTGAAGAAAACCGAAGGTTAAGCTCTCATCCACAACCTTTAAAATATGAAGCTACACATTCTTTCTATCTGGAATCTATGGCTGTTTTGTTTACTAGCCTCGTCCCCCTCGCAGGCAAACAACAAACCCGAATACGCCGTGAGCCTTATTCCACCAGCATTGTTGATCAATGTAGATGCCGTCGTTCGTTCTCGCTCCGTTGAATTTGACATCAAGTCCTTGACAGAATTTCAGGAGCGCCACCGGTTGGTCGTCACCATTTTTAATGCCAACAGCGATCTGGATGAGTTGATCCAACATTACGACAATTCCACCAAACTGGGTAAAAGCAGGGCTGTTATCTACGACGAAGAGGGCAGGGAAATCCGCAAGGTGAGCCGAAAGGAAATTCGGGATTATGGCGCAGTAGATGGTTTCAGCCTTTACTCCGATTCGCGCGTTCGCCACCTTCCGGTCAAGTACAGTCGCTACCCCTACACCATTGAATTTGAATATTCCAGCACCCATTCCAAATCTCCCTTTTATCCTATTTGGTACATTCAGAGCTATCGAACATCCGTTCAGTCGGCCACCTATAAAGTCATTCATCCCGAAGACTTCAGCTTTCGATTCAAACTGGAAAATATCGACATAGAACCCACCACTCAGTCCGATGGCAACAAAAAGACCACCCAATGGACTTTCGAAAATCTTATGACCATCCTCAACGAACAATACGCGCCACCACCCAGCGAAGTGCTACCGATGCTCATCTTGGCACCCAATGCTTTTACGATGGGCCAATACCGAGGAGAGATGGACAGTTGGAAAAATTATGGCCTTTTTATGAATCGACTCAATGGAGAAGCTGATAATATGTCCGAGGCAATGGTCCAGGAGGTCAAAGCATTGACCCAACATGCAAAAACAGATAAGGAAAAGATCGCTATACTCTACAAATACTTGCAGAAAAATATGCGGTATGTCAGCGTACAACTTGGCATAGGGGGATGGCAAGCCTACGACGCCCAGTATGTCGAAAAAAATAAATACGGCGATTGCAAGGCATTGACTTGGTTTATGAAATCCATGCTGGATAAAATCGGTATCAAAGCCTACCCAACGCTTTGTAAGAGTGGCTATCTCAACTACGAAGTGGAACAAGCATTCGTTACGCCCCGCTTCAACCACGTCTTTTTACACATTCCGGCAGAAAACTACTGGTTGGAATGTACCAGCAAAGACAACCCTGTCAACTATCTTGGTGAATGGAGTGCCGATCGAAATGTTTTAATGCTAACCGAAGAAGGTGGCCAACTCAGTAGAACACCTGCCTACACTGGTCGGGACAATATGATGCAAAACAAGGCCGTATTAAATATCTCAGCTGAAGGAGCAGCCAGCATCGAAAACAACATATTGCTAACAGGTCCCAAGCAAGAATACTACCGCGCTTACCATACCAACAAAAGTGAAAGCGATTTCCGCCGCTGGTTTCTGAGCAATCAGTTGGAAGGACTACCTACCGTAGACTTGAAGCAACTCAAGGTTCAAATCGATCAGGACTATCCAACAGCAACAGTGGCCTATCAATTGGAAGTCGCCCGTTATGCTTCCAAAGCAGGCAAGCGCATTTTCTTACCTCTCAATTGCCTAAACAATTTCAATCAGGTGCCACCAGCAGATAACCACCGCCTACATCCAATCGTCGTCCAGGACAGCTACTACGAAAAAGACGATTTTACCATTTCACTACCAGAGGGGTTCCGGATAGAAAGTATGCCCGAGGAGGAAAAAGTATTGGATACGCCTTATGGTAGCTATAAAGTATGGATTGAAAAAAACGAAGACAGCCGCGAGCTGAAATATCACCGCGAACTTAACATCCTACCTGTCGAATTGCCTGCTAGTGACTACCAGGATTTTCGGAACTTCTACAAAGAGATTGCAAAGCTGGACAAGATGAAGGTCGTACTGGTTAAGGAGAAAACGTAAGTCACCCTTTCAAGCCGTCTGGCAATAATTCCTCCGGCCAATTTTGAAATGCAACTGGCCTAGCAAATCGCTTGATGGCCGCCGTTCCAACAGAAGTAAAGCGCGCATCTGTCGTTGCAGGATACGGCCCCCCATGCTGCATGGAAGCACAAACTTCCACACCCGTCGGAACACCATTGAAGAGCACTCGTCCAACGCGAGCCTGTAAAGCACTCACCAAAGCAGGATGGGCCTTCAGCTCTGTTACCTCTCCCATGAAAGTACCCGTAAGCTGTCCCTCCAAACTGCGGACGACGTTCAGCATTTCTTCTACATCCGCACAACGGACCACCAGGCTAAAAGGACCGAAAACCTCCCGTTGCAAGCGGTGATTGGCTACAAAATCTGCAGCTGTTACCGAAGCAACCGCCGGACGCCCCCCCAAGGAAGCACCATCCAAAGACGATTCCCCCTCCAAGCTGACCCCCTGCTCTGTCAACAACTCTTGGCGTCCCTTATCGTATTCGGTACATACCTTTTCACTCAGCATAGTCGCAGGAACAACAGCCTTCAGGGCATCGGCCAACAATTGTACAAACCGATCCAGCTCCGGACTTTGACGGGCGATCAGTAGACCAGGATTGGTACAAAACTGCCCAACACCCAAAGTGATGGAGCCCGCCAACTGCTGGGCCACCTCCGCAGCTTTGTTTTGAAGAACACTATCAAAAATAAGAACAGGATTGATGCTTCCCATTTCTGCAAAGACTGGGATCGGCACTGGCCGCTGCGCTGCCGCATCAAAAAGGGCTTTACCCGCACCAAAAGAACCCGTAAATGCAATGGCCTTCGCCAGTGGGTGTTTGACCAAGGCTTGCCCCAACTCAGGGCCGCTGCCATTGAGCGAGGAAAAAACACCCTCGGGCATAGCCGTTTTCTCTGCCGCCTGTCGGATCGCCCAACTCACCAAAGCGTTGGTTCCGAGATGAGATTCATGCGCCTTGACCACTACCGGACATCCGGCCGCTAGGGCTGAAGCCGTATCGCCCCCAGCAGTCGAAAAGGCCAAAGGAAAGTTACTGGCCGTAAATACAACCACCGGCCCCAGCGGAAGCAAAATACGTCGAATGTCCGCCTTGGGAAATGGCTGCCGATCTGGCTCGGCTCGGTCGATGCTGGCTTCCTGCCAATCACCCGCCTCTGCCACATCGGCAAAGAGGCGCAATTGGTTGACTGTCCGACCTCTCTCCCCCTTCAAACGTCCTTCGGGCAGCCCTGACTCCTGCACAGCCCGTTGAATCAGCGAATCACCCAGCGCCATGATTTCATCAGCAATGGATCGCAAAAAGCGCGCGCGATCTCGTCCAGAAGTATTGCCATATGCATCGGCAGCCCCCTCAGCTAGTGCCATGGCCTGATCGATTTCCTGTGGACTGGCCTTGTGAAACTGTCCTGCGAGCCAGGATTGTGTAGCAGGATCAAATGATTTCATTACTTGATCGGCCAGTGCCGAGTAGCGATAGCCAATTAGATTTCTGCCATCCATTGTTGTCTTATTTTGGAAGTTAAGGGTTAACGTTTAGTGGATACAAGCTCACACCGTCGCGCAGCTGTACAATGTGTCGGTCGGGTCGCAGGCCATAGACTGCCTCAAAGGCCGGAGCCAGTTGTTCGTAGACAAGGTCGATGGCGTCTTTGTGTATCAAATTGAGGGTACAGCCGCCAAATCCGCCGCCCATCATCCGGGCGCCCAACACCTGCTCAGAAAAGGGTCGGACAAAGTCAACGAGAAAATCTAGTTCTTCACAACTAACTTCATACACCTTGCTCAGACCATCGTGGGATTGGAACATCAGCTGTCCAAAGGTCTTTAAATCTCCTTGTTGTAAAACGGCCGCCGCCTTCAATACCCGCTCGTTTTCAGACAATACGAAGCGAACCCGCCGGACATTCAGAGGTTCTAGTTGGTCTTCATATGCTGCCAAAAGAGAAGCATTCAAATCGCGAACTGTCTGCACATCGGGCTTGTGTTGCTGGATGAAAGAAACAACCGCTTCGCAAGCTGCTCTTCGTTTGTTGTATTCTGTGTCTGCTAAACTATGGCTTACCATACTATTGAACAGCACAAAGCGAAAATCGCCGATCTCAACTGGAGCGTATTGATGTGTCAGGGACCGACAATCCAGCTGGATGGCTTTGCCTTGCTTTCCGTGCAAAACTGCGTATTGGTCCATAATGCCACAATTCAATCCAACCCGATGCTCTGCCGCTTGGGCAATTTTCGCAATCTCCACGCCATCCAAAGACCATTGGTGTAGTTGATCCAGTGCATAAATAAATCCACAAGTGAGTGCTGCGGACGAAGAAATACCAGCTCCGGAGGGAATATCACCACCAAAAACACAATGAACGCCTTTGGGCTCCCATCCACGAGCACGCAGCTCCAATAGAATCGCATAAAAATACTTGGCCCAATGCTCGCTTGGCAAGCTAGGCTCCTCCAGTTTCAACAAGATGCTTTTGGAAATATCTAGGGCATGGAGCTGCCAGCTATGCTCCGCTCGCCAACCCATGGCAAAGTAAATCGTCCGGTCGATAGCCGCTGGCATCACAAAGCCTTCATTGTAGTCAGTATGTTCTCCAATGAGGTTAATTCGCGCCGGTGCTCGCACAATTAAATTCGGTGTTTTGTAGTGTTGACCGAAAAAATCAATGATGTCCGTTACTTGATTCACCTTATTCTTATGTTCAGGTTGATGGTACAAATTTATTGCTTGAGCTGTTAATGGCACTTTTTTTGAAACCGAAAGAGGTGCTACCTCTCCCAACTCAATTTATGGAAGGGCCAAAATACGAAAAGGCCGTTGGTATATACAACACAAGTCGTAAGGAAAAGGAGATTTTACACAAAGCTATCCGAAATGTATAACTGCTATAAGCGGTACATCCTCATTGCCAGATAATCCGTAGCCGGAATTAATATTAGACTTACTCACAGAAAACACCTCAAGTACATGAAATCCATCGCATTTATATCCTCCTCCATAGAGTCGCTCGAAAACGACCTTCAGACCAAAATCGAGGAATCCGAATTTACACCGAGCCTCGCTATGGTATTCAGCTCCATCAAACACGATTTACTTCGAATTGGGCCAATGTTTTCCGATCACAATATTCAGTTGGCAGGTTGTTCAACAGCAGGAGAAATTTGCAACGATCAATTTGTAGACGAATCAATCGTGACCATTTTGATGGACATGAACCCCGCCTATTTTGAGGTGTTCACTGGGGAGAACAGCGACAATCGAAGTACTTATCAGATTGCATTTGATTTGGGACAAAGAGCGGTTGAGTTATTCGAAAATCCTGCGGTCATTGTTTTATCTGGTGGCATGCAAGTTATCGCAGAAAATATACTCAAAGGCGTTCAGGACGCAACCGGACGCAACTTCCCTTTCTTTGGTGGCCTAGCAGGTGACGATGCCGAGTGGACCTGTACCTTTGTCTTCGACAATGAAATCGTTACTGATTTCGGATTGGTAGCCTTGATTCTGGACAATGATAAACTAGAGGTAAAAGGCATGGCAACCAGTGGATGGGAGCCCATCGGGCTGGAAAATGTCATCACAGAAGCAGAAGGCAATGTCGTCTACACCATCAATAATGAACCTGCTTTAGATGTTTTTATTCGGTATTTTGGCCGTTTGGATAATACCATGGTGAAAGGGGAGGACATTCCTACGATGAGTGCGCAGTATCCCTTGCAAATCATCCGCGATAAAGGAGAAGCTGTTTTGCGATCTCCCATTATTGGCAACGACGAAGAAAGATCGCTTACCCTAGCAGGCTTTGTCAAAAAAGGCGAGCGCTTTCGCTTTTCCATTTCCCCAGGTTTGGATGTTATTGAAAAAACCATTGATAATTTTGAAGGTTTTAAGCAGCAACAAGCTGAAGAGGCCGATTTACTCATTTTGTTTTCTTGCAAAGGTCGACATGCGGCATTTGGCCCCATGATGGAGGAAGAAGTGGCCGGCATTCACAGGCATTGGAAAAACACACCAATGGTTGGCTTCCTTTCATATGGCGAGATCGGCAATACCCAAGGTGGCGATTTTGAGTTCCACAATGAAACCTGTTCGTTGGTCGCTATTAAAGAAAAATAGCATTTGCATGATACAAGAATTCAAGGATTTACGAGCGTACATAGAGGGGCTAGAAATGAAAGAATCCCATAGGGAGCAAATGCACTTTCTATCGCAAAAGCTTGAAAAGGCGCTGGCCAAACAGGCATTCAGCCTGAAGCGAACGCTCAAGGATAAATCCATTGTGGTGAATCTGTTAAACAAATCTCTGGAAGACCTCCAAGAGAATAAAGAAGAAATCGAACGGGTGAACAACCACCTAACGTCTAATTTGAAAGAGCTGCAGCGCTCCTACAAAGAGATGGAGCAATTCGCCTACATCGCCTCACACGACCTCAAAAGCCCACTGCGCACCATATCCAACTTTGCTCAAATACTTCAACGTCGATACAAAAACGAATTAGACAACGAAGCACACGAATTTATTGAATACATCGTCTCTGGTGTTTTCCGGATGAATAGCATCATTGGCGATTTGTTGGAATACTCCAAGGTAGGCAATAAGGAGAGCACCTTTGAAATGACGGACCTCAATGAAATCCTCGAGCTGGTCCAATTCAATTTGGCCTCCACCATCCGGGATAATATGGCCGTCATCGTTGTACAAGGTCTCCCACAGCTCAGGGTCAATCGCTCTGCGCTCATGCAGTTATTTCAAAACTTGATTGGCAATGCTGTCAAATTCAAGGACAAAAGCCGCAAACCCATCATTCGCGTCTCAGCAGACCCTATGGAAAAAGGGTGGATGATTCACGTTGCCGACAATGGGGTCGGCATGGACGATGGTTATCAGGAAAAAGCTTTTTTACCTTTTCAGCGAATCAATAACCTAGACCGTCCTGGCACTGGCATAGGATTGGCCATTTGCAAAAAAGCAGTAGAAATCCACCACGGCAAAATCACCTATGATACCGTCAAAGGGCAGGGAACTACCTTTCACTTCAGCCTCTTTCCTACTGAAGAATATGCCTCCAGCCCAGTGCCTTTTACCACATCAGCGCATATATAGCAGATAGGATTCCAAAGACTAAAATAGAAGATATACGGAAAATGGGGTCTACCTTAAACATGGAATTGTCCAACTGAATGGCCTTTTCATCATCTCCTTGATTCTGGATCATCGAAATGGCGATGACAACTGCCGATAGAATTAGGAAGCTTACACCCATCTTGTTCATAAATGGCAGGACCGACTCTGAGAAGGAAATATCCAGCCCAAGGGATAGTGGCAAGGACAACAGTACCACCCACATAGCAGCCTTCGCAGAGGTTCTTTTCCAAAATAAACCAAAGAGGAATACCACCAAGATACCCGGACTGAAATAGCCCGTATATTTTTGAATAAAGGAAAAGGCAGATTCCAGCGCCTTAAATTGTGGTGCAATCGCAATACCGATAATTAAGGATGCTGCAGCAGTTATTTTTCCAATCCGAACCAAGTGCTCTTCACTTGCTCCTTTTTTGATGAGCGGCTTGTAAATGTCCAGCGTAAAAATGGTCGAAGCAGAATTGACCATGGAGCTGATGGAAGAACCAACCGCCGCAACAACCGCCGCAAAACAAATGCCTTTGAATCCCGTCCCAATAAATTCGTTCAACACCCAAGAATAAACCTGATCACTCTTATCCAAATCGGCCTTCATTGCATAAGCAACCATACCCGGTAGGACCACAATCAGGGGCAACAACAACTTCATAAAGGCTGCAAAAGCCACCCCCTTCCGGGCTTCCGTAATGTTTTTAGCCGCCAAAGCCCGTTGGATGATGTATTGGTTCATACCCCAATAATACAGGTTGGCAATCCACATACCACCGATCAATACACTCAAGCCAGGCAGTTTTTCCCAGGCATCCTTGGTCTCTCCCTCCGGAGTCGTATAAATGACCTCCCCCTTATCCAATATCATATTAAAACGATCGCCAATGTTTTCATACAGCTTGCTCAAGCCCGTCATAAACCCTTGTCCCTCTCCATATTGATCCAGGGCAAAATAAGTCGTAAACAATCCACCCAATACGAGAAAAACGACCTGTATCAAATCGGTCCACACAACTGTCCGAAGCCCTCCAAAAATGGAGAAAGTCGCCGAGTAAATGGCCAATCCAATGACACCAAAGTAAATATTGATGCCAAGGGTTTTTTCCATAGTAAGCGCACCGAGGTAGAGAACCGAGGTGATGTTGACAAATACGAAAATCAACAGCCAAAATATGGCCAGTCCGGTACGTACGTTCCCATCGAAGCGCTTCTCGACAAATTGTGGCATGGTATAAATACCTTTCTTCAGATAAATGGGCAACATAAACCAGGCGACGAGAATCAGCGTCGCAGCGGCCATAAACTCATAAGTAGCAATACCCAAACCAAATAGGAAACCATCACCAGACATGCCGATGAACTGCTCTGCTGATATATTGGATGCGATGAGCGAACCTCCAATGATCCACCATGGTAGCGACTTTCCGGCGAGAAAGTAGCTTTCGGTCGTTTCTTCACCATCCTTTTTACTGTTGGATATCCAGATGGCAAAGACAATAATAAATAGAATATAGGCCCCGAAGAAGATAAAATCTGTCGTTGTAAAACTCATAGTCGTTGGTTGTTCGCTTGAAGTGGTTTCCTTTTGGTTATCGCAGTTGAAATAATTGAGAAGCCTAAAATACTATCTGCCGGGGAAAATGCGACTTAAATCGACTGGAAAAGTTCATCGACACCGCAGAAATTTAGACACAGAGATGAAATAAACGACACTTTTTAATGATAAAGACTGCTGTACTTGAAACCTTCGGGCTGATAAAACCGTTTTTCATTTGAACTTTTCGGGCGCAGAATTAAAAAATGCCTTATATTTGCATCCCGGAAAAAATTATGGTCGGGTGGCCGAGTGGCTAGGCAGAGGTCTGCAAAACCTTGTACGGCGGTTCGAATCCGCTCCCGACCTCCAAAATTTCTCAAACCTCCGTGATCCGAAGATCGCGGAGGTTTGTTGGTTTAGATGAGCTAATTATTTACAATTTCATTCAACCAATGGACCATACAACCTCTAAAAACCTGAAGATTGTTCCAGCCATCTTCAAAAACCAACGAAACATCAAGGCTGGGCAAAGTACTCGCCTAGGTGGCATCAGCCCCCATCCCTACGCTTCGCTCAACCTGGGCTTGCATACAGACGATGACATTTCAAATGTCCGAGAAAATCGACGACGCTTTTTCGCTTCCTTCGGTTTGACAGAATTGGCGGTTGCCTGCTCCCATCAAGTGCATGGTACCGCTGCAAGGATCGTCAGACAACCTGGCCGATATGAAGGCTTTGATGCATTGGTCACTACAGAACCCTATATTTTCCTCACCGTCACTGTAGCTGACTGTACCCCTATTCTGCTATATGACCCAGTACAGAGGGCCGTTGGAGCTGTACACGCAGGGTGGAAGGGAACGAAGGGAGAAATTGTCCGTAAAACACTTCAAAAAATGAGGGCTGAATTCGGCACGCAGGCCGCAGATTGCCTTGCCTACATCGGACCGTGCATCGATGAATGCTCTTTCGAAGTAGATGCTGATGTGGCAGATCATTTTCCAAGCGCCTTCAAACGTTGGGATGAAGAGAAAAAGAAATTTTTTGTCGATCTCAAAAAAGCCAATAAAGATCAGTTGGTCCGAGCGGGTTTACCGAACGCACAAATAGAGGTTTCTCCTTACTCAACGGTTCTGGAAAATGAACAGTTTTTCTCTCACCGCAAGGAAAACGGCCAAACGGGTAGGATGCTTTGTGGAATCGGACTGTTTCCATAACTCTTTCCACTAAGATTTATGATAAGTGCTATTTTACTGGCTGCTGGTATGTCCCGCCGGATGGGTACCCAAAATAAATTGCTCCTTCCTTTTCAGGGAAAGCCCTTGATTTTGCATACAGTAGAGCAACTTCTGCTGGCCAAGCCCGATGAACTCATCCTGGTAAGTGGCTTTGAATCACAGCGAGTTGAAGGCATCCTCAAAAACCTTCCGCTAAAAATTGTACACAATCCATCCTATGAAAATGGTATGACCAGCTCAATAAAAGTGGGGGTGGGGGCTGCTTCCGAAAAGTCCGATGGCTTCTTAATTTGCCTGTCGGATCAACCACTTCTTCCCACGGCAGTCTATCAAAAACTAATGGCAAGTTTCCGTATTCAAGGGACCAACCAAAGCATTTTATCCCCTCTCTACAACGGACAACGAGGCAATCCTACTTTATTTGGAAGTGCCTACCGCCAAGCCATTTTAAGTCATCCAAAACCCAACGGTTGCAAGGATATACTGAAAGAAAATAGAAAGCACCTGTTGCATATCCCATTTGATCGCAAAGTACTTTACAAAGATGTCGATACACCAGAGGATTATCAAAACCTACTGTCTGACACTTCATCATAGGTGATAAAACAAGAAAGCCCGAACTCTTAGAAAGAATTCGGGCCTCTTGTTTTATCAGAATGATCTTCTTATTTATTCCAATACAATCATCTTCTTAGTCGCACTGTGGTCAGCTGTTTCCAGCGTGTAGTACAGTACGCCTGCTCCACTCAAATCTGAGCGGTTG
>JBCCSZ010000028.1:0-36549 GCA_039199225.1 Bacteroidota bacterium | reverse complement strand
GCTTCACAACGTTTATCGCCCCTTTCGATGACGGATTCCACAAAAAAGTTTTGGGTAAAATTGACCAGTACCTCTAAGGTGTCGCCTTGCCCTACAAATTCCAAATCTTCATTGAACCAGCGCAGCGTATCGCCACCATCCACCGTCAGGGTAGCTAAACCGTATTCTTCCAAGGTATCTGCAGTAGCCGTTAAAAGTGGCGGTGTCAACAATTGCAGCTCAATAGTATCCGACTGGAACTGCGCGCAACTCCCAATGCCTGTAACAGAATAAGTTCCGGGCTCTGTCACCAAAATGCGTTCCAGCGACTCTCCGGTCGACCAGATGTAATCAATGGCTCCACGGGCGGTCAGACGTATCGTATCAAACTCACAGAGGAATTCCAAGCTAGCTGTCGACTCAATGATCGGCTTTTGAATGGGCTCCACATCTACCGTTACCGGCTGGCTGACAGAGGTACAACCCTGGGCATTGGTGATCGTCACCAAGTAGGTCGCGGCAATACCGGAAGTAATCGATCGGCTGGTCGCACCAGTAGACCATTCGTAGCTCACCCCCACAGGGGCCGTCAATCGCACAGAATCCCCTTGACAAAGGTCCAAAGACCTGTTTGTTTCAATCACACCTTCTGTAAACAAGCACTGGCCTTCCACAGCATGCAGAAATTGATTGCCTTGAACATTGTAGTATTTATCCACCTGAACAGAGGGAGCTGGCCAGCGGATGATTAAGGAATCGATTTGATCTTCCTGGCCCAAGCCAATGTGCTGGGTCATAGAATGCATAATGCCATAACTTTCGCCCGAACGCACTTCGCGCAACTGCACACCCCAAGGCCCGTAGTACTCTATCCTGGTACCAACAGCACTTTTGTTGGCCACCACCCCTTCCAATCGCAGCATCAAGAAATTGTTAGTAGTCAGTTCGTTGCGCCACATACCATCCCTTTTGATATTGGAAACAGAGTAAATATCCAGATGCCCATCGTGGTTGACATCTCCTATGGCAAAGGAATTCATCGGATAGTCCTCCTGGAAACTATCAGAAATAAGCTCAAAAGTAAGGTCTCCCTGGTTGCGATAAATCTCCCAGGCATTTCCGCTACTGACTAAAATATCGATGTACCCGTCTGAGTCAAAATCGCGTAAGGCACCTTGTAATGGATCGATGATGATTGACAGCTTGGCTGATGCCGTAATATCTGTGAATACACCATTGCCATCGTTTAGATACAATCTGGACAGATCATAGTGGTTGACGACAAAACAATCCAGGTCACCATCGTTATCGACGTCTTGAAAATCTGTTGTCCAGGATTGATCCCAGATGTCCAAGCCAGCCTCAGCCGCCTTTTCCTCAAATCCATCCTGGCCGTTGTTGACAAAAAGCTGGTTCAACAGCCGAGGATCATCGGGACCATCATTGAACTGAAAACACTTCGAGAGGTACAGATCAAGGTCGCCATCATTGTCGTAATCCGCCCAGACAGAACTGTAGTTACCCCCATTTCTGAATTCCGGCTGATAGATGTTCATATCGATTAAATCCGGATCGACGACAAAATTACCTTGTCCTTCGTTGCGCCATGCTTTGGACAGTCCAACATCATTGCACACAAAAATATCCAATAGCCCATCTGAGTCGATGTCCACATAATTAGCACCCTGCACCAAGAAATTGGATTCAGGCAGTAAGGTAGATTTAAAGGTATTGTCGATGGTACTGCCCAACAAGATGCGCTGCCCCTCTCCCCAATCGCCCAAAGTTAGATCGGAAATACCATCGTCATCAACATCTGCTACTGCGAGGTTGAATTGTTGATCTTCAAAGGCCATATCAAAATAGTAGACATCAAAACTTCGGTCGGGTTGTTGGTAGCGAATTTCGAGCAGCTTGGCATCTTCCAATCGGATGATGTCGTCTAAGCCATCATTGTTGACATCTGCAATACCCACGACATAAGTTCCGCTGTTGAAGTCTTGTTTACCAAGGGTAAGAATCTGATTGGTAAAGGAAAAAGTACCGCTAAATTGAGCAAATGTGGAATGAAAACTGAAGATAATTAAACATAATGTCAAAAAGGATGGGTATCGCATTTGTCAAAGGGTTTTAGCCCTCTAAAGATACTAATTGCTGAATAAAGATGCTAGTAATTCAATGATTATCAACCCTACGTTTACGTATTCGAGGGAAGGATTCAGCGTTTAAAAAGTTTTTCGGTGAGAATGCTGGAATCGTCCTGAAAAGAAAGAAAATAAACACCTATAGGCAGCTCATACAGAGATAGTTGAGTACTGAAATGACCGTCGTTGGCATTTAGCTCCATAGATTGCAATAGTTGACCACGGGCATCGTGTAGGCTCATCAGCAGTACCTTGCGGGTTGGTCCCAGCAAACTGATATTTACCAAGTCGGCAGAAGGGTTTGGAAAGAGACTTACCTCGATGAGTCGTTCCAAGTTGGCAACGGCCAATGGCGTTCCAAAGTTTTCAATAAATTGCACAGAACAATCATCGTATATTTCGAATCGCCAAAAGTGATCGAAAGCACAAATGGTTTCACAACTGCCCCAACTGTAGCGAAAGGTCAACTCTACATGATCCGCTTTTTGCTCGAAGGTGATGTTTTTAGACAAGTCCTCGCCCAAGTACACAGGCCGGGCGTCCCTGACCGATTGTATGCGCTCAAAGTCAGCTTCCAGCTCGTAGAAATTCAATGCTTGCTGGCTCCATAGGCGCAACACCTGTCCACCATTGGTTTGTATGAAAGACTCTTCAGCGACCAGGCCATGTTGCTCAATCAAAGCATCCAGAGCAGGAACACTGGTCTTCGAATCCTCTAAAACAGCATTCAACCAAGTATTTTGATCATCAACCCACAGTTCAATTCGGTGAACATCCAACGCCAAAGCATGGATGTTGTAGGTGGCGAAAATATCTTTGCGGGCGGGAATTGCTTCAGCATTGTAGACGGCAGCCAAAGCGCGATAAATTGTCTCGGTGGTCGCGCTCCACAAGGCTGAATCAATGGAGTTGATGGTCGACTCCTGCTGCTGTTGAAGGTAGTTTTGGAAGGCAATCCGCTCTGCGTCCAAGGTCAACAGGCTATCTGTAATACCTGGCTCCAATTCACAAGAAGAGGTCACCCTTTGGCCAGATAAGTGAGTCAAGTTAGCCAAACAGAACAGACCTAAAAGCCAGTAATACAGCTCCTTCCTCATAGTTCTACGGATTCGCTTTGATGGTGAATTAGGATTAAAAATAGTAATTAATCGACCACTGTAAGTATTTATGTGCATCGAATTGCTTGACACCCCACCATTCGTCTTTGGTAAAATCTCTCAAACCAAAGTTGTAGTTCATGCCCAGTCCAATCCGGCTGGTGGGCTGGTAGGCAAAACCAACGGTGATGGCCGAATTCCACTTGCGTACCCCATTATTGACCCTGGACAGCACTTCATCCGAAGCCGTCTGGGCGTCGTACCGCCTTTCAAGGCTGGCCACCTCGCTTCCGCCCCAATCCCGTGCCTCCGTATTGAGCAGCCGATCTATCTGAACACCGACATTGATGCTCAACCAACGCTTTGGACTATAGCTCAGGGTAAAAGGTATGCTCAGGTAATCCATACTGTAAATCGGAAAAAGGGCAAATGCCTCTGTCACGTTGTTCAAAGGTGGCGCCTGAGACTGCTGGTCAAAATTCACATTACCACGTCCGTCGTCGTTCAGGTAGTTGCCAGCTTCGCCGCTGTAAGTGATGAATGCGTCATCCTTTTTCAGTTGTAGGAAACGGTAATTGATCCCAGATTCAATGGAAAATCGTTGATCCAAACGGTAGCCCACCAATAATCCAACGGCGATGCCATTGAAAGACAAGTTTGTCGTTGAGATGGAGGCCATCTGAAAACCCAGCGACCAAGGAGAAGACAACTTGTAGGCAGGGGCAAATGGCAAGTCAGGCTCATCAACTTCCAATACCTCCGGAACGCGCTTGGCAATCATTTCAAAGGCATTCAAACCAGCTTGCTTGCTGCTTGCAACTTCCGCCACTGCATCATTTTGTATTTCGGATGCCAATTCCTTTGGAGGAATTTGCTCCACTCTTTCCAGGGCCTTGAAGTGGCGTATGTTTGTTTTATTGTCTTCGGTTTGTAGTGAGTTGTTGTTTTTTGTAACTAGTAGTGTAAGTGTCTTATCATTCAGTGAATTTGGATTTGTAAAGTTGGTTTTTGACTTTAAAGTCGGAATTTTTGAAGGAATTTTGTTTGTCTTCGCTTGCTGGGCGATTGCCCGGTCTGGCAGTTTGGGAGGTGATTCCTCTGCCTCTGAGGCACTCTTCATCTCTTCAAAACCAGGCGATACGAAACCGGCCGTTTGAAGGTCTGCGATGGGTTGGTCTAGCTCAACTGGCTTAGAGGGGATCGGTGAATCGGGCTCATCATCCGCCAGATAAAGGCTGAATCCGATACCTGCACTAAAACCGACCAACAAAATGAGAAGGAACAGCCAGTATGGCAGTAGTTTTCTCCTTGCGTTAAGTGGCTGGCTGACAGGCATATCCCTATCGAGCTGCTGGCGCATCTGCTCCCAGGCCCGATCGACGAACTTATCGTCCCATTCGTCATTGAAATTTTCGTTACCCTGCATAGAGCCTCATGTTATTATTACTTTGCAAAATCAATTGTTTCAACTTTTTACGAGCACTTGCCAAATGCCACTTGGAAGTTCCGATGCTGATGTCGATCATTTTGGAAATCTCGACATGCGTAAAGCCATCGATGGCGTACAGGCGGAATACCTTCTGTGTGGCAGGCGGAAGCGTATCCACCAATTTTAGGATGTCTTCCGCATAGAGATGATCGGCCGGGCTTTCCCGGAAAGTTTCGTCTCTTTCTTCAAACACCAAAAATTGCATGTAGCGCGAATGCTTTTTGAAGTATTCCGAAAGGCTGTGGTAAACCAATTTGCGAATCCAACCTTCCAATGATCCCTTAAAAGCAAAAGTGCTGATCTTTTTGAAAACCCTCAGAAATCCGGTATTGACAATTTCCATAGCCTGTTCCTTATCATCGGTGTATCTCGTAACCATTCGCATCATACTGCCAAAGTACTTCCGGAACAGAAGTTCTTGAGCGTAACGGTCGTTGTTGATACAACCTGCCACCAATTCTCTGTCAGTCATATTTTTGCGTTCTGACATGCAGTGGATTTCTTTAAGAGATTGTCTCGTTTTGTTAGTAAATCATCCAAATTGCAACAGTAAATGAAAGGATTCAAAGAGAATTTTTGGCCAAAACCTGTAGCTTCCAGGGCAATCATTCGAGTTAAAAACTTTCTCCTGATGAATCGCAACTTGAACTTAATTATCACTTCGGGGAAATATTCCGCATTTTTTCAGAATAATAACGTACAAAACAACCTATTTGTACATTTTTCCCGGATTTCCATAGCTTTAATGATCAATCAGCTTCTTGTGAGGGGTTTCAAAAGATCATTTTTCTTCATTCAGTCAACGACGTAAAGTATTCATCATCTGAACTACTCCTATAGACCGATGCTTTCTGGAAAAGGGTTGGGTCAAAAATAATTTTTTTCTCTCATCCCACAAATACAGCTGTAAAAGCAGTCCTACAGATGGTTTTTGGTAGTGGCTAACAAACTGATTTTAACCTATAAAAAGTTTGTATACGTTAATTTTTCTTTCTATTTTCACCCCTGATCAAGAATCTCTCAATCCCTGCCGTTTTAATACATTCGATTTCAATGCGCAATGGTCCGTTCCTAATGACATTGTACAGTCTACTGTACTGATAATTTATTGCATGCTATCAAAAAACTCTACCTTAATTATGCAAAAATCGATCAGGTTTTCTCTCTTGGCGGCTTGCGTATTTGCTGCCTGCTGTCTCCTTTATACCTACCACATCCAGACAAACAATTCCATGGAAGCTAGTGCCAACACGGCTGCCGTTTCCAAAGAATTCAAATTGCCCAAACAGCAACGGATAGATAAGGCCATTGAACAAGAATTTGAAAAAACGCGCGACCCAGCCCTCAACGAAGTTCCCAGGGAGCGGCTCATCCGGGCTCGCCAAGTAGCCGATGCCAAAAGGATCAACCTGCGGGGAATCGATGGGATCAAGTGGGAGGAACGCGGCCCCAACAATGTAGCAGGGCGCACCCGAGCCATCCTCTTCGACGCCAATGATCCTACGGGTTCCACTGTTTTTGCCGGTGGTGTGGGCGGCGGCCTGTGGAAAACGACCAATATTGAAAGTGTCGATCCAAACTGGGCGCCCATCAACGATTTCTTCGAAAACATCGCTGTTAGTTGCATTGCCCAAGACCCCACCAATCCGGACATCATCTACTTCGGAACCGGCGAGGGTTGGTTCAATGGAGACGCCATTCGAGGTATGGGCATCTGGAAAACAACAGATGGTGGAGATAATTGGTCGCAACTCGGCTCTACAAAGGTGTCCGATTTCCGCTACATCCAAAAAATAGTCATCAACAACCTCGGTCACCTCTTTGCCGCCACCAGAGACGATGGGGTACAAAGATCCACCAACGGCGGTGCAAGTTGGCAAAAAGTGCTGGGCGGTGGTACTTTCGGCAGCAGCAACCGAGCAGCAGACCTAGAGATCGCAGCCGATGGAGATATTTTTGCCTCCCTGGGCATCTTTAGCACGGACGGAATCTATCGTTCCCAGGACAATGGAGACACTTGGACGGATTTGAAGAGTGGCTTGCCAGATGGCGACTTCGAGCGCATCGAATTGGCTACCGCTCCTAGCAACCATCGATATGTTTATGCGCTGTTGCACGATGCAGAAACCAATGGTTGTAAGGGCATCTACCGCTCTGTCAACGGTGGTGATAGCTGGACCGAAGTGAGCAACCCCAGTGCCTTTCGGATGAGCAACTTTGCCAGAAACCAAGCCTGGTACGACCTCATTGCAGCGGTCGACCCCATCAACCCCAACCGCCTGTTCATCGGTGGTGTCGACCTACTGGTCAGCAACGATGGAGGCCAAAGCTGGCGGCAAATCTCTCAGTGGTATGGTGGCAATGGCTTGCAATATGTTCATGCAGATCAACATGCCATCATGTTTCTGCCCGGCAATTCAAATGTCATTCTGTTTGGAAATGATGGCGGCGTTTGGCGGACCACCAATGGAACCAGCACCATTCCAACCATCGAAAGTCGCAATTTGGGCTACAATGTGACCCAGTATTACGCTTGCGCTATTCATCCAGAATTTGGCCGCAATGAGTTTTTAGCTGGTTCTCAAGACAATGGAACCCAACAGTACCTCAATGCAGGGATGAACAATACGACGGAAGTAACAGGTGGTGATGGTGCATTTTGCCACATCGATAAAGACGAGCCCAACATCCAGATTACCTCTTATGTCTACAATGCCTACCGGATTACCACCAACAGTTGGAACAGCTACAGCAGGCTGAACATCGGCCAATCTTCCGGCCGCTTCATCAATCCAACCGACTACGACAGCCGAAACAATATCCTCTATGGCGCTTATGAAAATGGCTATTACTCCACGGTCAAAAATGTCGGATCGAGCAATACGCGCGACAGCACCTGGGTACCAGCTTTCAACCGCTCAAAAGTCAGCGCCGTCAAAGTATCGCCCAACACGGAGAATCTCGTATTCTTTGGTCTATCCAATGGAGACATCGTTCGGGTCGAGGATGCCCATGTTGAGACAGTCATCGGAACGCGGATTCGGAATGGCAGTGGCTATGTGTCCAATATCGATGTAGAGATCGGCAATGACGATCACATTATCATCACTTACAGCAATTATGGTGTCAACAGCATTTGGGAGACCACCAATGGCGGTCTGACTTGGGTTTCTGTAGAGGGCGATCTGCCCGATATGCCCATCCGATGGGCCTTGTTTACACCTGGCGATGCCACCAAAGCCATCGTCGGTACAGAATTGGGCGTTTGGTCTACCGACGAACTTTCTGCCAGCACGACCGAGTGGGACCCTTCCAATACAGGTTTGGCCAATACCCGAATAGATATGCTTCGCTATAGAGAATCAGATTTTACGATGATCGCTGCAACACATGGTCGGGGCTTGTACTCTACCGATCACTTCAGCCCGATCTTCACCAAGTTTGAAACCGATGATTTCATCGTGGCGGAAAATGATCCAGAAAACAGTACAGATTTTTGTTCTCCCTACCGGAACATCCAAATTCCTGTCAGCATCAACAAAGAGCCAGAAACGACCATTACCATTCCCGTCACCATCGATACGGCGGCCAGTGGTGTGAATTTGGTCAACGACATTATATTGACTAAGGCTTTTTTGAACTTCAGTCCTGGTGAACCACTCACCGATAATCTAGAGCTAACAGTTTTCGACGATGCAGAACACGAAACGGATTTGGAAAAATTGGTACTCAAAATGGATACTTCTCAGTTCCAGTCCGCTGATCCAGAGTTGATTGTCGAAATACGCGACAACGATGCCGACCTCGACTTGAGCGACCGGGGTGATCTCTACCAGGTAGGCAATGGCTCGGCCAGTATCTCGGCAGGTCCGTTTGGAGGCGAATTTACAGATGGACGGACACAGATGTTTTACAGGGCATCAGACCTGCTCAATGAGGGGCTCACCGAAGGTAGTCTGACCAGCATTGCGTTCAACATCCTCACAAAAGGCAGTGACAGACCTTATGAGAATTTTCGGATAGGCATCAAGCAAACTGTCCAAAATCAACTGAATTTTGCCTTTGAAGACGGCTTTACAAGTGTTTTTGAAGGGACCATTACGACAGCAACGGGTTGGTTTACCATTGATTTTGATACGCCCTTTCAGTGGGACGGCAGTTCAAATTTGATTTTTGAGATATGCTACGACGATCAATTTTGGTCGGATGACGATGTGGTCAGTGCCACCAATATCAACTATCTCGGCTTTTTGAACCAACAGGCAGACAATGCCACTGGCTGTATCCTCAGCAGACCCAATCTGGAATTTGCACTTCCCAACATCCGCTTGGGTTGGAGTTCCAACCTTCAGGTAGCTACCGCCCTCGGTTCCGTCGGTGAAGTCTATCTGGGCAACGATCAAACCATCCACATCTACAGTGCCGACGGCAAACTCATGGCCAGCGTTCAACAAATCGCCGGAAACGACATCGGCTGTTTGGACATCCGGGTTGATCGCTCAGGAAATGGTGTAGAACAGTTGCCTTGGCTACCTGGCTTGATTTCTAGAAAGAGCCTCGAAATCACATCTGATTTTAATGCTCCTTACCTACTCACTTTGTACTTCACTAAGGCAGAAATGCTGGCCTGGGGAGCAGACAGCTTGTCTTTGAGCATGCTCCGGGTAGACGATGCTGTATCCTCCTCCGATGGTGCCGGGTTGGAAATTCACCCCAACGAATCCGTCATCGTCAATTCCTACGAAAGCCTGGGAATCATCTCCTATACCGATACCTTTACCAACTTCTCGGGCTTCGCCCTCACCGACCAGCAAGCGATTCCATTGCCGGTTGATTTGCTGTCTTTCGATGGAAAAGCAGAGACAAAGTTCAATCAACTCTACTGGAATACGGCCAACGAATACAACAATCGCGGCTTTGAAGTAGAGCGTCGACTGAAGGGAGGAGATTTTGAAAAGATCGGATTTGTGGCAGCCGACGGCTTCAACCAATCTTATGAGTTCTTAGATACAGATGTCTCCTTGTCAGGTGTTTACTACTATCGACTTAAGCAATTGGATCAGAACGGGGAGTTTGCCTACAGCGGCGTTATTGCGCTAGAGCGGGCAGCTACTGCAGTCCAATGGCAGGTCTTCCCCAACCCGAGCAATCAGTTTGTCAACTTATCCTATGAGGCGCCCAACAGCAGTTCATTGGAGGTTGAATTACTAGATAAAAACGGACGCATCATCAAGCGTTTGGCCCAAGTAAACGAAAAACAACTAACACTCGAATTCGATCTCAAAGCATTGGGTCTAAGCTCAGGCATCTACTTCATCCGCCTGCGCAATGATCTTGGGCTGCTCGAACACCAAAAGCTTGCTTTCTACGAGTGAGTTGATGGAAAAATGGAGGTCATGGGGATTTCGATGGAAACCATCGATCCCTTTCCCGGGGTGGAATCAACACGCATGGTTCCACCCAGGGCCTTGACCCTATAGTCGATGTTCTTCATACCAATTCCCTTGTTCTTTACCTGCCCAATGTCGAATCCGATGCCATTGTCTTCGACTGTTAGCAAAAGCTGCTCTCCCAAGCGAACGAGCTGTAGGTTGACCTCTGTGGCATGAGAATGCCGGATGATGTTGTTGAGCAATTCTTGTATGATGCGAAACAAATAGGTTTGAGACAACTGCTGGGCATCCTGAAAGGAGACATTTTTATAGACCTTGATCTGTAGCTGCTCGTCCAACATCTCCAAGCGGTGTACCTGCTCTTGCATGGCCGCCTCGAAGCCCAACTTGTAGAGCGATTTTGGCATCAAATTATGGGATATCTGCCGAACTTCCTGATGCGACTGATCGATCTCTCGGATCAACTCGTTTAAGCCTTTACCAATTTGCCCGTTCCCCTTGATCTGGTCTTTGAGCATGTTGAGGCGGATTTTTGCAGACGACAACATCACCCCCAGCCCATCGTGCAAATCCTGTGCAATTCGCTGCCGCTCCCCTTCTATCCCCAATACCAAGGCATCCATATTCTTCTGTTGCTGGGCAGCATGTTCCTGAAACACCTGAAATAAAATGCGAAAGCGACGGATGGCAATGTAAAAGATCACCGCCATTTCCAGCAACATCCCCAACATAAAACTTACTTGTGTATAGAAGGTCAGGGGTATTCCCATATCCATCAGCGTCGAGGGCAAAGAACCGCCCCTGAGTATGCCCACATCCTGCATTCCGGAAATAATGACACTCAATCCATGCAAAGAAAAACCAAAGAGAAACAATCGGGAGGAGGCAATTTCGGAACCGGTAATGGCTCGAAATAAAAGAGCAAAAAAGGTCAGACAAGTACTGATAATCAGGAGGTTCTGAAACCTTGACACCCAATGTGCCAATTCTATGGCCAGATAGGGCATGAAAAAAATGAGTGGGATGACCAAAAGCGCCAAACTCATCACCAACCGCAAAATGGCATCGATGCGCACGTATAGCCTAGCGGTATCAAAGTGGTGCCGAACAAAGAGCGTCCCCGTCACAAGGTACACATTGACAATGATGGGCAGGATGATTTGCTGAATGTAGGTACTCCAAGGCCAGAGGTATCGAAAGCCCAGACCGAGGTCCGAAAAGACAACGAAAGTCCCTAGAAAGGCATAGGCAAAATACAACCAGTAATAGTGAAACTTGGTAATGTAGATGGCAACGCCCAAGATGAGCAGATAAACCAGGCACAGGAGAAAGAAAGAATTGAGGATATAGTCCTCCGAACGTTGTTGATTGGTCGCTCGGTACTCACTGTCCCACAAATACAATTGGAAGTTGAGCGGATACCGAGAAGGAGGAAAACGCAGGTAACAAATGACAGAATCTTGCGCAGGCAGCTGGATGGCGAATTGAAAATTGCGATGTTTACCACCAGGGCGATGCATCAACTGCTGTCGGGTGGAAAAGGGAAAGCGGATGCCCGTCGTATCCGCCTTTATGGTGTCTTGACCAACGGTATAAAAGCTGAATTCGTAGAGATATGGATTGACCACTTCCAAGACGAGGGAACGCTCGCTGGGTGCTTGATTTTGTAAGTAAAACTTTAGCCAGTGAGTGGTCGTAGCATGGCCCAAATGAAAGTTATTGCGGTCCCAACTGATAAACCGTTGGTTTTCTACCGTATTCAAATCAGTAATCTCCAAGATGTTGGACGTATCTTCCAAAACAGCGATGCCTTTCCCGAGCAGGGCCTTTTTGAAATCCTCCGGTAAGCTGATCGGCTCCTTGGCTTGTAAACTGTGGAGTTTACCCAGTAGTAAAAGTATCCCTAAGATGTAACCAATCCGGATCATTCCCCAAACCTAAGCTATTTGACGGAAAATTTAGCAGTTCCGACTGTAAGGATTGCATTTTGCGGATCACCGCTACAAGAAGCATAGGCAACTTTCAGCCCAAAAGCGATTGGACCAAAGCCCAGCCTTCTTCCCAATGGCCGTAACCCGATCGATCTTCTATGTGTCCGGCATTGGAAAGAACCACCCATTCGCTCCCCCAACATTCGGCAAAGTACCGGGCTCTGTCTATACTGACCACATGGTCGTTGTCGCTGGCTACGACGATGGTCCGAAAAGGCAGTTTTTTCAAATGTAAAGGTGCAAAGCCTTTGATATAGGATGGATAATTGGGATGCTCTACATCACTTGGAGCTACCAGCAAAGCGCCCCGAATGGATTGCCCGAAGCGGCCGTACCAGTTGGCGATGGCAGCACAGCCGACACTGTGTCCGGTCAGTACGACGGCGCTGGTCGGAAGGGGCGCCAAGACCTCTTGCAAACGATCGGTCCAAGCCATACACTCGGGCGCTGCCCAATTGGCCTGTTCGATTCGCTGAACCAGCTGGGGATGGGAAGTCTCCCAATGGCTCTGCCAATGATTGGGACCAGAATTTCTCAAACCGGGAACATTAAATATCATAGCGTATGATTGTTGGGTAGTCGTCATCTACCCCATTCTTGAAGTATTCTTGCATTCAGCGGTAAAAATATGGAATTCCCGATGAGGGGAACGATCGAGCTGCTTTTTTCCAAAAAGCTTGTCAGAAATAAAAATAATTCTCAAAAATTCATCAATTTTCGAAATCGTACTGTTGTACTAAGACATTCAACAGCAAAGCAGTCATCACTTCGCTCAGCCAAATAAGCCCATCCATGAATACCAGCGACATTCTCAACCACTTAGGAGAAGAACGACAACACTATTTCAACGCTATCGTACCACCGATCATTCAAAGCAGCAATTTTGCCTTTGATACCATAGACGATATGCGGTCAGCCCTTCAAAACGAACTGAAAAGCCATATTTACACCCGAGGCAACAACCCCACAGCCGCTATACTGCGCAAAAAAATAGCCGCGTTGGAAGAGGCGGAAGACGCTCTCGTCTTTCCAAGTGGCAGTGCCGCGATTGCCTGTACCATCATCAGTCAGGTCAAGGCAGGGGAACACATCGTCTGCGTGCGCAATCCCTACAGCTGGACCTACCGTCTACTAACCAATTTTTTGACTCGCTTCGGGGTGACACATACTTTTGTGGATGGACGAAACCTCGCCGAAATCGAAGCAGCCATCCGCCCGGAAACCAGGGTCTTGTATCTGGAAAGCCCCAACTCAATTACCTTTGAGCTACAGGACCTCAAAGCTTGTGCGGCTCTGGCCAAAGAAAATGGACTGGTCAGCATCATCGACAACAGCTATTGCTCGCCCTTTTATCAAAAGCCCATTGCCTATGGGATTGACTTGGTCTTACACTCTGGCACCAAATACCTCAATGGACACAGCGATGTGATGATTGGCGCCGTTTGTGGATCGAAAGAAATGATTGAGCAGATATTTATCTCTGAACAAATGACGCTGGGGAGCATCATAGCACCACAAGACGCTTGGTTGGTCATTCGGGGCTTGCGCACTTTTGAACTGCGGATGCAGCAATCCAACCAAAGTGCTTTAAAAATTGCAAAGTACCTGGCTGCACATCCCAAAATCGAACAGGTCATTCACCCCCATTTAGACAATTTCCCGCAATTGGAATTGGCCAAGCGGCAAATGTCGGGCTGTGGCGGTCTTTTCTCTTTCATCTTGAAGGTGGATAGTATCCAAAAAGTCGAAGACTTTTTTCATCGACTCGAACGGTTTTTATTGGCCGTGTCCTGGGGCGGTCACGAATCTTTGATACTCCCCTTCTGTACATTCTACAACATACCAGGACGAGCGGATACCGCCATCTCTTGGAAATTGGTTCGAATATACATTGGATTGGAAGACCCCGATTGGCTTATAGAAGACCTAGAGAGAGGATTGGAAGTTATCTAAAAGAAAGTATACACCAGCTCGCTGCAAAAGGAGGACGGTGATAGAGGATTCAAGTTGTATACTTGCCATCAAATAATAGAAAACATCACAGGTACAATGCAAACAGCACTTACAACTTAAACTTGCGAACAAACTCCTTGTAGAAAGGCTCGAAGCGGCGCGCTCCTTCTGCATAATCCATAACGGAAGTGAAGAAAGAAGGCTGTGTGAAAATCTTCAAATCGGCCAAGGAGTTTTTGAACATCTTCAGCTTGCGCTTCTTCATGGCAGCCTCTGCCTCCTCGTTGGACTTGCGCAGGTTGCGGCGATTGATGAATCCGTAAAACTTAAAAGGCTCGCCCATCTCATCTTTGTAAGCGGCTGTATCCTGGACGATATTGATGAAATCAGAAGTAGACAATACATCCACTTCACTGCCGATGACAGGAACAAAAATGGCGTCACAATGCTGCAAAAGCATGACTGTTGCGTTGTCCTTTTTCCCATCCGTCATACGAGGCACGTCAATGAAAATCACATCATAGTCTGCAGCGAATCGCTTGAGAAAAGTATTGACACGACGAGGCGTCAAATCTTCAACCTCAACAAGTGGTTCGTCCTCGTACAACTCTTTTTCCCTAGCGTACATTTCGCTAATGCTTCCTTGGCTGTCACAATCCAGTATCAATACCTTTCTTTTCTTGTACTTGGCCAGGGTCGTAGCGAGCAGAATGGTCACCACAGATTTTCCAACGCCTCCCTTGCTGTTGGCAACGCTGATGATTCGTGTTTCTCTTGACATGAGGTTTTGGCAGTTAGATGGTTTAGATATACGCAAGTTTAAGTAATTTTGTCAAGAATTGAGTAGTCAGCTGGAAAAATTGACGCAATAAACCTATGGAGTTCAGCCAAAATAAGCGAAATAACCTGCAGGTATTCATTTATTTAAGCCGAACCGTTTGTGGCACAAGCAATTTTAGCTAAGCACTTGCTCAATGGAATAATTTAAGTTGAAATGGTATCAGGTATAAAAGTATGCATTACTAAGTGGCACCATTTTTATACCCTTAATGACCCAATGGCTTTTGCCTACAGCTATTTTCTAGTCGCTTTTTAAAGTTTTTTTCTACCACTTAGCCGTACTTTTACTTTAGAAAAAAAATGAAGATGAAAAACCAGATTTTCCGCTTAGGTCCATGTTTGTTTGTCCTTATTTTGAGTCTGTTCACTGCTTGCACCGGTGAGCCTCAAGCCAACCAAGCGAGTAAGCAGGGTGATGCCGAAGCAGTACAAGAAGCAGCGCCCGTTGCAGCCGTCAAGGTCGATCCCAAGTCAATCGATGAAGTAACCCGAGCTGCAGAAGCCTGTAAATGTTTCCAAGACCTTTACGAAATACGTCAAAAAGCCAAGGAGCAGTATACCAAAGGCGATAGTACGGCATTTACCAGTGTCGATACAGAAATGCGCGAGATTCGCTTGGCCGCCCGTAAATGCGCCAAGGATTTGGTGGCGCCCATTCGGGAAGATGCTGTCAAAAAAGAAGCTTTCCAAAATGCTCTGGCCAAGGCATGTCCCAATTTTTCGACCTCCATCTTGCTGATGACGAAGCTCAATTTCACACCTGAATAGGTCCTGATTTCTGGTTTTTACTCAAGGACGATGGCCAACTCGGTCGCCTGTTCCTTCCAGCTATTAAAAAGAATTTTCAATTTGTGGGGGGCAAATATTATTCGCTTTCTTTTGAAAATCTTAAATAAGTGGATACCTTAACAGGCCGAAATTGAGAAAATAAAAACCAACTTACGAAATCGGTCTATGAAAAAATCACGCTTTCTACTCCTGCTAACGGCTCTGTTGGCACCCTTATTTAGCTTTGCCCAAGAGGTAGGAGAAAAGGGAATAGACGAAAAGATCAACGACTTTGTTGCTCCTGCTGCAGCGGCCATTGCCAATGTCGTTTTCTTCCCCATTCCCATTGGAGATGGCCTATCTGTTCCCGTCGTTTTGATCATATTGGTTTTAGGAGCGACTTACTTCACCATTTATTTTGGCTTCCCGAATTTTACCCAATTCAAGCTGGCTGTCAATGTTGTCCGAGGGAAATTCGACAACACGAAAGCCTCCGCTTCTGCCGATCTAATCACCAAGGATGGAGACATTCCGGATACCATACGGGTCGAAGGGCATCATGGAGAGGTGACCGCCTTTCAGGCTTTGACTGCCGCTCTTTCTGCCACGGTTGGGCTGGGTAACATTGCAGGGGTGGCCATTGCCATTGCTGTCGGTGGTCCTGGTGCGACCTTTTGGATGATCCTGGCCGGACTGCTTGGGATGGCTTCCAAATTTACAGAATGCACGCTGGGGGTTAAATACCGCGAAATCGGGCCGGATGGGACGGTTTACGGAGGTCCTATGTACTATCTGCGAAAGGGCTTGGCAGAAAAGGGAATGGCTGGACTGGGAAAGGTCTTTGCCGTTTTTTATGCCATCATGTTGATTGGTGGTTCCTTTGGAGGTGGCAATATGTTTCAAGCCAATCAGGCGGCTGCACAGTTTCAGACGTTGATTGGCTCACAATCTGGTATGGCAGGTACCATCTTCGGAGTGGTCGTGGCTGCCTTGGTCGGATTGGTGATCATTGGAGGTATCAAGCGAATTGGTAAAGTAGCCGAAAAAATCGTCCCTTTTATGGTCGGTATCTATGTGGCTGCAGCCGTTATCATCCTAATTGCAAACATCACAGCCATTCCTCAAGCCTTCGGTCAGATTTTCAGTGGTGCGTTTTCAGGCGCCGGTATCACAGGTGGTATCATCGGTGTAATGATTCAGGGATTCCGCCGGGCTGCTTTCTCCAACGAAGCAGGGGTTGGTTCTGCATCTGTTGCACACTCTGCCGTAATGACTCGCTACCCTTCCAGTGAAGGTGTCGTGGCATTGCTAGAGCCTTTTATAGATACGGTTGTCGTTTGTACCATGACTGCTTTGGTCATCATCATTTACAATACAGGTGGACATTTTGATTATGGTGCCGTCGAAGGCAACAGCGTAATCCTGAACGATGGTGGCCGACTGGAAGGTGTCAATTTGACTTCTGCAGCCTTTAACTCGGTTCTTCCTGGCTTTTCTTATGTCCTGACCATCGCCGTAATTCTATTTGCTTTTTCTACGATGTTGTCTTGGTCTTACTACGGCCTGCAAGCTTGGAAATTCTTGTTCGGAAGAAGTAAGGTGGCTGATACTACTTACAAGATTTTGTTCTGCGTATTTGTCGTTATCGGAGCTGCTGCCAGTTTGGGCGCTGTAGTCGACTTCTCGGATGCAATGGTCTTTGCGATGATTTTCCCCAACATGATTGGACTAATCATCCTGGCGCCCGTTGTAAAGGACGAATTGAAACGCTACCTCGTGGCCATCAATTCCGGAGAGATCAATGCAGATGATAAATGATGTACATTTGGATCATCCATCCATCCAAACAAACGAATTTAGATAGATAGTGAGTTACAAAATAGCACTCGGGCTGGAAAGTTCGCCCCAGGAGATTGCCACTTATCTGGCTCATCGAAAGGTACTTCCCAACCAAACTGCCTCTGGATACATCGAAAAACCAGGGGAAGGCAATATGAACTTGGTGATTCGCTACCGCTGGGAAAACGGCAGCTTGATTCTAAAGCAATCCAAGCCCTATGTCAATAAGTATCCCAGTATTCCCGCACCACAGGAAAGAATTGCCACTGAGGCTATTTTCTATCAATACGCCAGCCAATCTGCCGAGTTGCTTGCCAGAATGCCGGAGGTGCTGCACTATGATGCCGACAACCACCTCATTGTGATGCAGGACTTGGGGGTGGGCAAAGACTTCACCCATCTGTACCGCAAGGACCAACAGATTTCTGACGAAACCCTCCACGAGTTACTATTTTTCCTCCGTCAATTGCATGGATTGGACCTGAGCCAGGCAGACAAGGACCGCTTTCCGGACAACCTGAAATTGCGGCAGCTCAACCACCAGCATATCTTTGTCTTACCCTACGATGAGAACAATGGTTTTGACCTCGACCAAATTCAGGAGGGGCTGGGCGCATTGGCGGTTCCTTATACCCAAGACCAGGCGCTCAAAAAAGCGATCTACCAACTCGGTGAACAGTACTTATCGGTCGGCTCTGTGCTTATTCATGGTGACTACTACCCAGGTAGCTGGATGCTGTCAGAGGAACAAGGGCTTCGGATCATCGATCCGGAATTTGGCTTCATCGGCCCGGCTGAGTTCGAGCTGGGCGTCTTGATCGCACACCTGCTGATGTGCGGCTTGTCTTTGGAGCCTATTCAATCCGCCATTGCTACACACTACCAGTCGGACGATTCTTTCGATCTGACGATGGCTGGCCGTTTTGCAGGCGTCGAAATCATGCGGCGAATCATTGGCATTGCCCAACTCCCATTGGACATGACTGTTAATGAGAAAAGCGACCTATTGGCACAAGCCCGAAATTTGATTTTACAATGAGGTTGTTGTTTGTCCTTTGCATGGCGATGCTGCTGGCCGCCTGTCAGTCTGAACGTTCAACAGGACCTGCCTTCCCCCAGCCTTCGACAGAGGGCCTTTCACCAGATACCATACAATTTTCTGGCACCAAAGAACAATACTACGACCGAGTTCTGGGAAGCTTGGTGGGTTCAGCCATTGGCGATGCGATGGGTTCTCCGGTCGAGATGTGGTCCAAGGAAATGATCCAGGAGCGTCATGGCTTTGTCGACGATTTGATCTTGAACATACGCCCGGCCAGCCCGGAAGGTCCTTGGGCAAGCAATATGCCGGCTGGTACCAGCACCGACGATACCCGTTGGAAATACCTGGCCGGACAGTTTCTACTAGAGCTACAAACCGGCAATGCACTCAATGATCGGCAATTTGCGCAGTTCATCAGTCGACAATACGACCAGCTCAAATCAGAAATCCTACAGAAAGACGGTTTACAAGCAGATCGTTTGGAGACCAACCTCCGTTATCTCCAATGGCTGCAGGAATGGGTCAAGGTAGCCGATGCTTTTTCACAAGGCGATGTCCAAGCTTATGCGACGGCCGTATCCAAGTTTTATGGTGGCGAGATGTCTTGTGCCGGTATGCTCTATGCCCCCCTATTTGGTTTGTGCTACCCACAGCAGGCCCAAAAAGCCTACCAGCAAACGTGGCCTTTAACGCTTTTCGACCTGGGATATGCCAAGGACATTAGCGCCATGACCAGCGCTTTGGTCGCTGCCGCTTTTGACGATGATTTATCAACCGATAGCCTGCTGAGAATTCATCATTTGGTAGACCACCAATCCTATGCCGATAGCCGTCTCATCGGCCGCATTGTCAACAGCATTTACGAAGACGCCCTTTCCAATTACCGATCGGCCCTCAAAATCGACACTGCTACTTTTAAAGGCGATCTACCAGATTATTTCGAGGGCGACAGCCTCCGCTACCAACAGTTGTTGTCGATGTACGAGGGGATGGACCGGCAATTGAAAGACATTCCATTTCATGCCAATGAGATTTATCGGATCACGCTAAATGCCTTATTATTTGCGCAGAACGACTTCATGGATGCCATGGTTTTCATCACCAATTTTGGTAGGGACAACGACACAGCCGGAGCCGTTGCCGGAGCTATATTGGGTACCCAGTTGGGCTTTCAAAAATTGCCAAGAGAGATGCGCGATCAGGTATTGGAGGCCAATAAAAATAAGCTCAATATCAATCTGGAACAATTGGCCCAGCAGTTGACCGATCGTTTTTACCTTTCTGAGTAGAAGCTTGTAGGAATTCAATTAACTGACGGCTGGCCGCTTGGCGGTCGCGCCACCAGTTGGTACTCCAAATTCGATGAAAGACAAAGCCGTGTCCTTCCAGTATTTTTTGGCGATGTAGATCGTGTAAGTAGGCTTCCGGGCTGGCGTGTTCCACGCTCCCATCACACTCGATGGCTACGCCCGGCCAGTTCGCTATGCCGGGATCAAACAAAAGATCGATTTGAAAGCCTGCAAAGGAGCGGTGCTTGCTCAACTGACCCTCCGGAAAATGAGGGTGTACCTCTTTCCAGACCTCTTCTATAAAAGTCGTGTCCTCAGTAGCATCCTCTGCAAAGCCCGGACGTGGTGATTTAGTGGATTGACGCAAGGACAGCAGGACAGCTTTGCGCGCAGCATTGTCTCCTTCTGAAACGGCCCGAGCGTAGGCTAGGTAGGCAAAGAAAACGGCTTTGCGGTGGTTGCCCAATTCGGTCAGCAGCGAGGCATATCCCAGGTAAATACTTGGTGGGATGGAAGTACAAACAAATAGCTGCATCCGAGCACGGGTGATGATTACGTTGAGTAATTTGTATCCTTTCTGATGATTGAGTGGCCCAAATCGCTGGTAAAATCGTCCATCTTTTTGAGGACCATAAGTGGTCGAAAGAATGATGATGTCCTTTTCGTCTCCCTGGATGTTTTCCAGGTTTTTGATGAACAAACCATCGTTTTCCAGCTGACTGAGCTTGTTGGCGAATGCTTCCTGCCCTTCGGCCTGCGCCTCGTCGATCAGCGCTCGCTTGATTTGGTTGCGTTGGCTGATGTTCAGGGTAGCGATGCCAACGGTGGGCAGGCGGCCATCCGCTCCTGGGTGGATGTGGTCCCGAAGGATTTTGATGACCTGTTCGATTTCCTGCTTATTGATGTTTTGGTGATAGATACCATCCACTTGAAAAAAAGAAATCGGACGATACGCTTTTCGATTCGGCAGCGCCTGTAAACGACCACCATAGAAGGCAGTATTTGAAAAATCGATGAGGTAAGGGTGCCGCGAGCGGTAGTGAAAGTCCAGGAAGTAAGGCTGAAATTGACAGGCCATCCCGAAATCCAGCAAGGATTCACAAGCCAAAAGAGCTTCTTCCAATTCATATTTAAAAGCCTCCTCCTCTTTCCACTGATCTTCATCGTCCAATTCTCCATCAAAAATGCGATTGAAATAATTGGAAGGTGGCATTTGGTGGCGATCACCAGCAATGATCTTTTGTTGCCCTTTCAAAATGGCTGGCAGAGTATCCTCCAACCGCAACTGGCTGGATTCATCAAACAAAGCCAAATCAAAATAGCCAACTTGCCCTCCAAAGAGATTACTGCACACATTGGGCGTCACTAAAATAATCGGGAAGAAACAACTGAACAAATCTGGGTCTCTTCGCACCATCAATCGCAGGGACAAACGACGGTGGTTTTTACTGCTTCGCTTATTGTACAAGTGGCGAACGGCCAAATCTCCTTCCTCCTCAAATCGCTCAGCAGACGCCATCTGCCGATAAATCCACCAATCGCGAATGAACGTCAGTTGCTCCTTTTCCAGAGCCCCCATCTCCTGCTGCAGTTGCCGATGCGCCCAATCGTCCGTTGGCAATTCCAGGTTGCCTTTTCGTTGCAAAAGAGACTGAAGATAATAAAGATAAAGGTGCTTCCCCCAATCCGTCCGATCGTACAGGGCTTCTACCAACTGCTTTTCTTCTATGGTCAGTTGATTTGTAAATCGGTACCAGCGAAACATCTTCAGAAAATGCTGTCCATCCTCCAAGCTCCTCTTTTGACGCTCGATTAGATGGCTGCATTGTTGCTCAAACGACTGATAGGATTTAGCATCCAAAAGCACATTGGTCCATTCATCTCTTTCGATTTGCAGACGTAGAGCAGCTACCTTCTGATGGAGTTGTTGATAGGTAGCTGTTCGAAATTTGGCAGGTATTTCCAGCAGGTCCAAGTCGGCGATTTCTGTGCGCAGTCGTTCGTCCAACAGCTGTCGGGTATCAAAAATCTGCTCTTGTAGGCGCACCAACTGTTGGTGATTGTGCCGGAGGTCTTGGCCAAAGGGAAGCGGGTCAAAATCAATGAATTGCTGCAATTTTTGATTCAACGCCTTCAACAATTGGAAAACCATTTGCTGAGCTTGTAGGGTCTTTTGATGGGTAGAAGAAAAGATCGAAATGGCCTTGTAGAGAAAGCCACCCGAGCGCTTTTGGTCCAAAAAATCGGGATTGTAGCGATTGGCCGTGTAACATGCTTCAATCTGCTGCAGAAAGCCTTGGAGACTTCTTACCTGGCCCTCAAAATCTTCCTTTCTGAGCTTGTAATACTCCGTTTTATAGTATGCAGCCTGTTCCCGAATCGCTTCCAATTGCGAGGCATAGGCCGCAAAATCATCTTGCAACTGCTGCTCCAATTCAAAGGGACGATCGCCTTGAAATTTTAGGGGATTGTAGAAATCAGATGCCGGAAGGCTCGAAAAAGCCTGGTACAAGGGCTCTCCTGTTTTGACAATTTCCTTGATGCCCTCCCATTCCGCAGGGTCGAATTGAAACAGCGATGCTGGAAATGGGAGCCCCTTCCAATTGTGTTCTTTTCGAAATGCCTGTATCAAGCGCCCCACTGTTTCTGTCCAGTTGCGTCCATCCAGGAGCTTTTCGTCCAGCTTTGCATGCTGGCGGTTGATGGTTTGAATGTGCTTTTGACAAACCTTCAAGAGTTCTTCCAGCGCGCTTCGGGAAAAGCTTGGCTTTTTGCGTTTGCGGTGGTAAAGTCCCAGGCGATCTCGGACAGAACGAACCACTGCCACCCGATCTTTGACACTGTCTTTCAGCAAAACGGTGTGCATGCCGAGTCCTCGATCGATGAGGGCCTGCTGCAAGACTTCCAATGCTGTTCGCTTTTCACAAACTACGATGGTTCTACGACCATTTTCCAATGCATTGACCAAAATAGCGGTCAGTGTTTGGCTTTTACCCGTGCCAGGAGGGCCTTGTATGAGCAGGTTTCGTCGCTCCGATAAGGCATGCAAAATAGCCTGTTGAGAAGGGTCTGTCGGAACCGATGAGATGGCTTGGAAGGGCTTGTTCAGTGCTTGTGTGTTGAGTGACACAGGCATTTGCTTCAGCAGGCGATCGTAGTCGGCAATGATGCTTTGCTTTTGCACTTCAAAAATGGAAAATAAGCCACCGCGATGAATGTAGGCATCTGACGAATGTTTGGTAATGGACTCAAATTCCGATTTTGGACGAATAGGGACCACATCCGTAAACTTCATTCTGAACAAATCGAATTCTCCGGGATCAATCTCTCCGTTGACGTCTTCAATCAGCTGCTCACAAATCTGCAGAATGTCTTCCTTGGAAAGGTAGCCTTTTTCAAATAATTGCTCTTGTATGGGTCTGGGCGAGAGCCGGACATCTGCCTGTAGGTGGTTGAGCAAGACCTCGTTGAGATAGATGGGGTCTTCTTCCTTCCGGAGGATTCGCCAACTGTAGGCATTGGTCCCCCTTTTGATGCGTAAGCTCCAAATCAGAATGGGCGCTACAATGAGCTTTTGGTCTTTCCAATCTCGACGAATCAATAGCGGAAAGCCGAATCCAAAGGTGTTGATGCCCTTTTCCAGCTCAATGGTCTCGCTTTGGTATATCAGGTTTTCTAAAGACCGATGGAGTTGCTGAAGATCGGCCTGGCGTTCTGCCAAAAAATCTTTGGCATCGGGCGCTGCATGCTTCCAAAGAAGCTTGAATTTAAGGCTCTTTCGACTCAGTAGATTTTCCAGAAAGTGGCTAGGAGTATCTTCGGTGATGGCTCGCAAGCGGTCGATGTCCAATTTATAACGAGAGCGCCCGGGAATGCTGTTGAGGTGAACAACCCGCCGGTTTCCCACCTTTAGGCGATTCTGAAGACCTTGCAACAATTTTTCTGAAAGCCGCATACCGATTGGTTCAATGAACAACTTCCAATCCCAATTCTTCTCCCTTTCGGATCATAAAATCGTAGGCTTCCTGGTAATCGTTGAGAATTTGGCCATCCAGAATGGCTTCGCGGATGGCTGTTTTGATCAAACCGACATTCCTCGAAGGGGGAATACCGAAGGTCTCCATGATGATCTCACCGGTGATGGGTGGTTGCCAGTTGCGAATGCGGTCTTTTTCATCAACCTCTTTGAGCTTTTCGCGCACCATTTCATAGTTCTCCAAGTAGCGTCGAACCTTTTTGGGGTTCTTGGACGTGATGTCCGCCTCGCAAAGAATCATCAAGTCATCGATGTCGTCTCCGGCTTCGAAAAGTAGGCGCCGGATGGCTGAATCGGTAATGTTCTCCTTGGTTAGGCTGATCGGACGCAGATGTAGGCGCACCAACTTTTGCACATATTTCATGGGTTGGTCCAATGGCAGGCGCATCCGTCGGAAGATGCGTGGCAGCATCGTCGCCCCTAGGGCCTCGTGGCCGTGGAAGGTCCAACCTTGCAGAGGGTGGAACCGTTTGGTGGGCGGCTTGGCAATGTCGTGAAAAAGGGCAGCCCAGCGAAGCCAGATATTCTGTGTGTTCTTACAAATATTGTCCAACACCTGAAGGGTGTGATAGAAGTTGTCTTTGTGTCCGACGCCCTCCCGAATCTCGACGCCTTGCAAAGCTGCCAATTCCGGCAGGATGATCTGCAGCAGTCCTGTGTTGAACAGCAGCTTGAACCCAAGGGAGGGTCGATCGACCATCATAATTTTTTCCAATTCCTGGGTGATGCGCTCCTTGGAGATGATGTTGATTCGGTTGCGGTATTTGGAGATGGACCGCAGGGTGTCTTCCTCGATTCGGAAGCCGAGCTGGGTAGCGAAACGGATGGCCCGCATCATCCGCAGTGGATCGTCAGAAAAGGTTTTGCCAGGCTCCAAAGGCGTTTTGATGAGCTTGATTTCCAGGTGGTGTAATCCGTCGAAGGGATCGAGGATGTGGCCAAAATCCCAGGAATTGAGACTCAACGCCAGGGCATTGATGGTAAAATCGCGGCGGTTTTGATCGTCTTCCAGTGTACCTTCCTCGACGATGGGCTTGCGCGAATCGGAGCGATAAGATTCCTTGCGAGCACCGACAAACTCGATCTCCATGCCTTTGTGCTTGAGCATGGCGGTACCGAAGCGCTTGTAGACGACGACTCTTGGAATGGGCCGTAGGCGCTTGGACAGGGCGTGTGCCAACTTGATGCCGCTTCCGACACAGACAATGTCCATATCTTTGGAGGGCCTGCCCAGCAGTCGATCCCTGACATAGCCTCCAACGACATATACCGGAACGTCCAGCTCGTTGGCAGCCTGTTCTATAAATGTAAAAATTTCCCTTTCGTGTGGCTGAATGTCAAATACCAATACTTATCAATTTAATCCTTAGGTTTTTTGTCATGTTTGCGATAGCCGGGATCAAAGAAGACGGACACTAGGCCGTCAGCAGCAAACCTTCGTATCGTTCTCCGATCTGATCCAAGGTAGCAAAGAGCGCATCGGCCTCGTTGCTGGTGACCAGTTGGGTGCGATAGGGCTTGATGTGTGGAAATCCACGAAAATAATTGGTGTAGTGACGACGCATCTCCAATATACCCAATTTTTCGCCTTTCCATTCAATCGAGTGGCGCAAATGCCTACGCGCCGCTTCTACCCTTTCTACTACGGTTGGAGGCGGAAGAATTTCTCCGGTTTTGAAATAGTGCTTGATTTCGCGAAAAATCCAGGGATATCCAATGCTTGCTCTGCCAATCATAATTCCGTCAACCCCATAACGCTCCCGATACTCCTTTGCTTTTTGCGGACTGTTGATGTCGCCATTGCCAAAAATGGGAATGTGAATCCGTGGGTTCTCTTTGATCTTTCCGATCAGGGTCCAGTCAGCCGAGCCCTTGTACATTTGCTTGCGGGTCCGTCCGTGAATGGACAGCGCCTTTATACCGACATCCTGCAGACGTTCTGCCACCTCTTCGATGCGAATGGTTTTATCATCCCATCCTAGGCGGGTCTTCACCGTCACTGGCAGGTTGGTTGACTTGACGATGGCATCCGTCAGGCTCACCATTCGATCAATGTCGCGCAAAATTCCAGCACCGGCGTTTTTGCAAACAACCTTTTTGACCGGGCAGCCAAAATTGATGTCCAACACTTCTGGAGCGGCTTCCTCCACAATCTCTGCTGCGCGTGTCATCGAATCCAGCTCTGCACCAAAGATTTGAATGCCAATGGGACGTTCCTGCGGATAAATATCCAATTTCTGGACACTTTTGTGGGCATCCCGGATCAAGCCTTCTACAGAAATAAACTCGGTGTACATCATATCACAACCCTGCTCTTTACACAAAGAGCGAAAGGGTGGATCACTAACATCTTCCATCGGCGCCAGTAAAAGCGGGAACTCTCCAAGCTCAACATTTCCAATCTTTACCATAATTACGTTTTGCAGCTCTTGGACAAAGCAACGCTGAAGTTCTGTTTTAAAACACCGACAAATTGCATTGGCCCAGTTTATCTTAGCTAGTCGTCTAAAATCGATGCAAAAATAGGGGGAATTCAGCAAAGATTCACCTCGTCCATCACAAATTTTGATGTGGCCATTGCTACAAGCTCTGAGAGAGGCAAAAAACACGATGAAATATTGTTAGCAAGAAGTAACAGAAAAAAAATACAGGTGGGTACTAAATAGCTTCAATAAAATTATAAATTTGGCTACTGTAACCTAATTATCTGACAAACAAAACGATTTACATGCTCGCCGGGATAATTATCTGTTTCATTTTAGGGTATCTTACCATCGTATTTGAACATCCATTAAAGCTCGACAAAACCGTTCCCGCACTGATCATGGGCGCACTTTGCTGGGCCTTGCTGGCCATCGGTTTTCAAAGTGGTATATTAGAAGTCATTGATACGCACGAACATTTGTACTCAATGAGCGGTGGTGGCGATCATCACGACGCGGAACACGGCTTTACGAATGTGTTGCTTCACCACCTTGGAAAGACAGCTGAGATTCTGATTTTTCTCATCGGAGCCATGACCATTGTCGAGATCATCGATCTGCATCGGGGCTTCGAAATCTTGAAGGGCTGGGTTCAAACGCGCAGCCGTAAGCGACTACTTTGGATCGTCGGTATCCTGGGCTTCATCCTTTCTGCCATCATCGACAACCTGACAGCAACCATCGTTTTGGTGACCTTGCTTCGCAAGCTCATTCAGGAGCGCGAGGAAAGGCTTTGGTATGTGGCCATGATCGTGATTGCCGCCAATGCCGGCGGCGCCTGGTCGCCCATCGGGGATGTCACCACCACCATGCTCTGGATTGGAGAGCGCGTCAGCACCTTTGGATTGATTAAGATGCTGGTGATTCCTTCTATTATCTGTTTCGCAGTACCATTTTTCGTGGCCACCTTCTTGACGCCGTTCAAAGGCGAGATTACCATCAGCGAAAATGGTGATACGGAGGCTCAAAAATTGTTGAGTTCGCGGACGATGCTTTTCCTTGGGCTCGGTGGAATCATCTTCGTTCCCATCTTTAAAACCATTACGCATTTGCCCCCTTACATGGGTATGATGCTCAGTTTGGGAGTTGTCTGGCTGGTATCGGAATACATCCACCCAGAAGAAGATTTTACAGAAGAACGCAAGCATTTGTACTCTCCTCATAAGGCCCTATCGAGAATCGAGATGTCGAGTATTCTTTTCTTCCTCGGAATTTTGATGGCGGTAGCAGCACTGGAATCCATGGTCGTTCATGGCGTAGGTTCGCTGCGCTATGTGGCTGAACAACTGCAAAATGCCATTCCAAACCAAGATGTGGTCATTATCATCTTAGGCTTTTTATCTGCCATCATCGACAATGTACCCTTGGTGGCAGCATCGATGGGTATGTATACCGAGCCATTGGATTCCTCCTTGTGGCACTTCATCGCCTATTCTGCTGGAACGGGTGGTAGTATGTTGATCATAGGCTCTGCAGTAGGTGTTGCAGCAATGGGCATGGAGAAGGTAGATTTTATCTGGTATCTCAAGAAGATTGCCTGGTTGGCTTTTGTCGGCTTTTTTGCAGGTGCCATCGTGTTCATTTTGATGAAAGGACTCTGACAAATACATACGCTAGATAAAGCGAATGGATTTGCCGACTCACAGGATTGTCAGCAAATCCATTTTCTTTTAGGTCACCTTCTTAGCACGTAGATGTATTTCAAAAACCTGACATATATAACTTAATTTGTTTTCATCCGAACGATATTTGACGTTACTTGAAGGGCATTCGTCATCTGTAAACTACGAAAAATGAAAACTAGCTATTACCTGTTATGTTCCTTACTCTTACTATGCAGCCCGCTGTTTGGCCAATTGGTACCCGCCAGCGAAACCATTTCTGTTAATAATGTCCAGGCGCTTGTTCGGTCCAATGGGTCCTTGTTCTGGGATGTAGACGGGCAAAAGGGGCAGTTTTTGACCAACGACAGTGGCTTTTCGACCATGCGTGCTGCTGGTTTGTGGATATCGGGCTTGGATCCGGCCCAAAACCTAAGCGGAGCTATTCAACTTTACAATGAAGATGGTCGGGAGGATTTTGTCCCACTGAAAGACATGAACAAAATCTGGAAAGTTCGCCGCCAACAGATATTGGATCATCAGGCAGATTTTGCCGATAATGGCATCATTGACAATCCGATCCCCTCAATTTTTGCCTGGCCTGGCAATGGAAACCCCCAATTTGATCAGTACAACGAAAGTGGCATTCTGCTGTCTTCCAATTCGACAGCCCCCTTTTACGATCTTCAGGGCGATAATGTTTACAATCCATCACAGGGAGATTTTCCAATCTATAATCTAGCTAATTGCGATATGGAAGATCCGGATCAGAGCGTACTACCAGATGAGATGCTCTGGTTTGTCTACAACGACGACGGCCTAAACACGGCCTCTTCCCTTGATCCGTTGCGACAAGAAATCAGTTGTATGGTCTTTGCATTCGACTGTCCAGAAAAAAGCCCACTCAACAACAGCATTTTTGTAAACTATACCATAACTAGTCGGCGCATAGAACCGCTGACGAACTTGTATTTTGGTGTGTTTGCCGATTTCGATATTGGTCATCCAGACGATGACTTTATCGGCAGCGATCCGGATCGGAATCTGCTTTTTGCATACAATGGAGATGAGGAAGACGAAGGGTTCTATGGCTCTAATGCCCCGGCCATGTCGGTCTGTATTCTCGATGGCCCTTACAACGATCTGCGAGAGCAAGTCGGCTTGAAACATGCCTACCCGATTGATTTACTCAGCATAACAGAACCTCACCAGTTTTACAACCTGCTGACTGGCAAATTTGCAGATGGCACCGACGTACCAGATGGTGGTATTCTCTATCCTGGTAATCCCAACAACCTCAATCCAGATTCGGAATTGGGCGCCGGCAATTTGCCCGGAGAACGGAAGGGATTGCTATCTGTAGGTCCCTTGAACGCTTTTGATCCGGGCGCTGTAACGCAGTTTACAGTCGGATATACCTTTCATCAGGAGGAGGGGCAGTCCGCCATAGAAAATGTCGAAAGTATGTACGGCGATGTAGATGACATCCAATCGTTTTTCGACAATTGTTTTGAGGGTGGCTTGAACTGCAATCGCCTGAGCACATCCGTTCAAACCCTTCCCGATCTACAAATGCAATTGTACCCCAATCCGACCTCCAACCTACTACACATCCAATTGAGTGACAACAGCCTGAGCGATTTGCGAATGACCGATCTCAAGGGAGAAGTGGTCTTACAAAAAAGTTTGAGCAGCCCCCAAGCCCACTACGAACTCTCGCTGAACGCTTTGGCCAATGGGTTCTATCTTTTGGAGGGAAGACTTACAGATGGGCAGCAATTTGTCGAAAAGATTATTATTGTGAGATAAGAGGACTATTCGTCCTTGCAGAAAATGATGGAAGTTAAACGACGACTGTTTAGCTTCCATTTATTTGTCTTAAGCAGTTATTTTTTGGCCAGCCTTCCACTTAGGCAGACTCCCGGCGGGCCAGTTCTGCTTTTATTTTCGACAGCTCTTGGTAGTTGAATGGAAAGGTTGCAAGCAATATGATCGGCATGACGATGGTGGTGGTTTCGAGTTCATTGCCACTGAATAGGTCTTTGCCGATCAGGAATAAAAAAGCGATCAATATACCGATCATAACACCATTTACGGTTTGTAGACCTTTCTTCTTTTTTAGGAGTTCCTCCTCTGACAATTTTCTAAGTTCCTCTGCCTTCATACGCTTAGTTTGAAATGGAATGCCGATTGTTTAAAATGATTAGCTGTTTATAAAGTAGCAAATGGCATTCGTTATTGTTGCAAAATTTTGGCGATTTCTATCCACTCCGCCAGTCCGTAGCTGATTATCCCACCCCATTTTTCACATTTCCATTTGCCACCCTTATACGTAAACGCCATGTTTCTATAGGGAATACCTACGCTCTTGGACAAGGTTTTGGTATGCAATTTGATTTATAGATGCCATACTAAGCCTGTTAGCATACTGCCTAAAAAGGTGAACAACCAACAAACAACCTCTTGCCCACATAAGACACGATTTTCTTCCTCCCTCACCTATATACTCACGCCGCTAAAGCCGGCAAGAAAACATACGTTATGATCACTTATGACCAAGTCAAAATGGCGATGACCAATCCGCCGGCGGAGGAGCTTATTGACCTTTTCAACGAAATCAGTCAAAAAATCTCTGTACATCCAGACAACATCAACGACGACAATCCATTTGATAAATTATACCAGGCGGGGAAGTTCTGCATATCAGCGACCAGCATCCAATCGGACTACATCGCCTTTGTCTTAGGCAAGCATGTCGAGACAGTCATTCCCCCGGACATTATGAGTATTTTCTTCGATTTAGATAACTACTTTAAACTACAGTTTACCAAAATCTCTGGCAAAGAGATCGACGGATTCATGTATTTGATCCATACCAATGAGCGTCAATACAATTTGAAGGCTGTCTACGAAAACATTTACAGCTGATGGACAGCAACTGATTTACCAACTTGAAGCACAAACAAAATAAGGCGAAGCTGCAAGCAGCTTCGCCTTTTCTATGGGATTATAATCTGTTGTTTATGGATATGCAAATTTCAATCCAAATGTGATAAAACCAATGGATGATAGGTTCTGTAGCGCTTGCCACGTATCTTTAAAACATACAATCCGGCGGGCAAATGGCTGAAATCACGGGCCATTACGGCCGGATTGGCCTGTTGTATTTTTTCTTCCCAAATAATTTTTCGATAGGCATCGTACAACTGCAATTTCACCTCTCCTTCCAATCCAAGTGGCAATTGGATGCTCACCCTGCCAGTGGTAGGATTCGGATACATTCTGGCTTCTTGCTTGCCGTCTTCGTCCAGATAGACGCTCGAGACGGAGGAATAAGAATACTGTCCATCAAGGTCCACCTGCTTCAAGCGATAGTAATTGATGCCTTGATGGGGTGAATAGTCCCAAAGCTGGTACTGCAGGGTCACCTGTCCGTTGCCGAGCGAGGGATGGTGTAAGATGGGATAAAATTCCTTGGCATCGTGAGAGCGTTCGACGATAAAATAGTCGTTGTTTTCCTCACTGGCTGTTGCCCAATCAAGGCGCACCTTATCGTTTTCAATCAACTCTGCTGTAAAAGACTCGAATTCTACAGGCAGAGGCGTCAGGGATTCTGCTCCTGCACTACCGCCACTGAGTTGACTGACCACAAATTCTGCATACTTTCGACCGTTGAAGCTGCCTAGGGTCCAGTTGGTCTCCGAACTAGACAAAGCGAATTCCAGAGGTGTGTAGCTGCCCCCCGAAGATAGGACATTTGTAGCCAAAGGCATGGCCCCACTGATGAGGAAAAAGCGCAACTCGGTTTCATCGATCAGCGTAGGTGTATTGGTTGCTACAAGGGCAGCTTGTATGTCCGAAAAGTCAGTATCCGTAAAATAGAAGCGCACCTTGACCGGACTGGTCAAAGGCTTGGCGTTCAATACTTGCCAATAGCGGTTGAAAGTCGTCCATCCATCGGCTGCTGTCGGGAGATAATCTGCAGTGCTTCGATTCAGACCACCCTGACCAAAGGTAGCATTGGTGACAGCCTGTACGGCAAAACCCGCTTGCCCGAGGCTTCCCACATCTTGCCCTTCTTTGAGAATGGATAAAATGAGGTGTTCTGGCGCATCGCAGCTGTAATAGTGGGTCCAACCATCGCGATCCGTCACTTCCTCCGTAGCCTGAGCTGTTATCGAAGGAGCATCTGGCACAGGTAGCCCGATGGGGTTACCCGCAAACTCATAGGCGCCCAAATCGAGGAAAGCTCCGTTCATACGCGGATTCCCATCTATGTCCGTTGCAATGGGCAGGTTGTAATTAATCCCTTGATCGATCAGTGGAGAACAAGCACTGATTCGCAAATCGCCATTGGCTGGATCGACAAAGGTAGGGTCTGTAATATTTTGAAAATCGTTGTAGGAGCTGTTTTCAATCAGGCTGTTGTTGACGGTGATGACATTATCTCCCGATAGGAAAGAACAGCTTCGGATGGCGCTTCCATTCCAAGCAATGATGTTTCCCATTTGGATGCTGCCATTATCGCCAACACAGACCGCATCGCTGCCACCAATGGCGTCATTGCCATAAAAAGAGCAATTGCGCGACAGGACACTGAACTTGGAGGCATTGTCTGCAATGTATAGGCCAGCTCCATTTCGGGCTGTATTTTCCCAAAAGGTACAGCCAATGTACTTGACATTGTATTTAAATTGGCTAATGATTTGACCCGTAGAACCAATGTTAAAGGCTGCTCCTCCATTGACAGATGCACTGTTTCTGGAAAAAGTACAATTCAGGTAGGCACATTCCATCTGCCCTTTATCGGCCTTGTAATTGGCAACGGCACCACCATTATTGGCTTGGTTTTCAAGGAAGTTACAACGCTCTACGATGAGGCTATCGTGTACGTCGTTTTCTGAGTAATTACACAGCGCTCCTCCGGCCTTACCATAGTTATCTCTAAAGGTCAACCGACGAATGCGGAAGTAGGCAGTCTTTCCCGAGGAATTGTTGTTCAGATTGAAAAAACCACCACCAAAGCCAAATAAGCCACTACCATCTGCCTGACCATCTTGTATGACAAAGCCATCAAGAGCTGTATTTTCATCCGTAATGTTTAGCGCCAACACTACATGATAGGAATTATCCGTCGCAATGCTGGGGTCACCAATGTTACCACTCAAGATGGAGGGGTTGGCCGTTGGATTCCTTTCGGCCAAGGTACTTTCTGTTCCATCGAATCCACCGTAAATGGCTATACCTGGCAGCAGTTCAAAAGAAGCGGCTCGATCCCCATTGTCGGAGGGATAATAGGTTCCTGCAGCTACCCAAATGACTGATACAGAGGGATTTGACTTAGCCTCTGAGAGTGCATCCTGTAAGTTGGTAAACGCATTTTGCCAGCTACGGCCATTGTTTATTCCGGTCGCATTGACATTAACGAAGATGGTATTGGCCTGAGCAAAGGAAAGGGAAAACAGTAGGATGGTAAGGGTACAGCAATACTGTACAATGTGCTTTGAGGGAGCCCAAGAGGGTCGATTTTTGTTCACGGCTTTTGTTTCGGTTTTGGAATTTGCTACACAATAATAGTAAAACAAATCCAAAAATAGGCATTTCCCCCTTATTTTGTGTCGGAGGTCAATGCCACGCCATCCCGTCTGTGGTCTCCGATGGCCTCCCAATAATGTCCGGAACGCAGTAAGCTGTGGACACCCCCAAAGAATAGGGAATAGCCCGACCACTCCTTGATTTTACCTACCAAATCGTCCTTACGGTAGTTCATATCATTGGCCGCTTCGATGTTCAACTCACCATGTTCGAAGTGTAAACGTGGCAATTGCACCGCTTGATCCAATAAGTATTCAAACTCCAATAGATTGATTAAAACCTGGAAAATTGCCGTTGGAATTCGGCTGGCACCACCACTGCCGAGGACACACTCTAAGCCCCGTTGATGGTCCAAAACCAAGGTCGGACTCATCATGGAGGAAAGGCGGCTGTTTGGAATCCAAGAGTGAAAACCATTGGGTAACAAGGCAGATTCCCCCAACATATTATTGAGTTGGATGCCGCTGTCTTTAATAAAATAGCCACAGCCTTCGCCATTGGTCGTTGTCAAACTAACCGCCATGCCTGTGCCATCCACCAAGTTGAAATGGGTGGTACTACCTCGTTTTTGGTTATCGGGCAATCCAAAATGAAAAGCTTGCAGGCCGATTTCTTTTCGTTCTACCAACCATTTTTCAAAAGTTGCCGGATGCTTTTTGAAACGATCCAATTGTTGAAATACCTGGGCCAATCCCTTTACGTGCTCCTTTTTGTAAAAGTCCGTTGCAGTGTCTAATTCGTCGTATAAGGCAAAAGCCATCAGCATGCTCATCCCACCGGTAGAAGGCAGAGGGTTGGTGTATATCTGCTTGTTTTTGTAGCGAAAAAGCAGGGGTTTGCGCAGAATAGCTTGATAAGACTCAAAGTCGGTACGCTGCAGAAAGCCGCCAGCAGACTGGTGATCTTCGGCTACCGTACGGGCAATTTCTCCCTTGTAGAAAAAGTCTGGACCATTTTTGCCCAGGTATTCCAAAAAGTCGGCTTGCTCTGGCATGTACTGACGAGCCCCCAGCTTGATGAATTCGCCATCTGGAAAGAAAATGGGAGCGGCTTTGGGATCGATTTCCAGTATCTTTTGCAGCAAAACGAAATCCTCGTGTTGAAAGTCATTGACAACTACTCCTTCCCTGGCCAATTTAATAGCCGGCTGTACCAATACTTTCATGGGCATGCTCCCCCACTGTCGGTGCATTTCATAGATGCCTGCAATGCTTCCGGGTACGGCGGTAGAACCCATGCCGATGTGGAAGACCTCGCGCACTTCTCCAAAATCAACTTCTATGGGATAGAAATCGGCTTTACCCCCATCGAATTTGTGTAGAGGTGTTTGGCAGAAAAAATCGACCAACCAAATTTTACCGTCTGGCAGATGTACTTGGGCAAAGCCTCCACCGCCGGCGGAAGACATACAGGGCTCGGTGACAAAACTGGCCAAGAGTGCGGCAATAGCGGCATCCACTGCGTTGCCTCCTTCTTCGATGATGATACGAGCAGCCTCTGCGGTACCTTCGTGGCCAGCAGATATGGCAAAAGATTTCTTCATGTCAGTCGCGGCTTCAATTTTTCCTCAACAGCGCTGAGTCCGGCGATGATGATGTTGATGTGTCCCTTTGATTCGATCAGTACTTCGATGTCCTCTTCCCGAAGCTGAAATGATTGTATGGAAAGCTCATCCAATGCCCCATTCAAAAATATCTCACTGGCAAATTCGAAGGATTGTAATTTTTCTCTCAGTTCCTTTTTGACCAATTCCAGGTAAGGCGTTAGCGGTATTTGCAGATGTTGCTCCAACTGGCTCATAATGACACCTTTGAGCAAACGCCCCACACTGCGCATTAAAAAGTTGCCACCGACCAGCTGTAGGTCCATCACGTCCACCCTCATTTCATTCGATTGGCGGAGTAATTTGGGCTTGGCCTGGACCAGCACTTCGCCTCGAAAGCTACCGGAAGTCTTCACCTTGACAGCCATGTGGTCAGCAGATTTAGACAAATTGATTTGCTCAACGGAAACCAATTGCGATTCCGTTCCAAATTTTTTACCCTTTGCAAATTGCGCTGCCAGGTTTCCGGCATAATCGTATCCAACGTTCAGCTGCAAATACAACTTGAAATCGTCCTCCGCCCTAGGTGCTTGCCGAAAGGGCGGCATGGCCGGTAGAGCAATCGCTTTGGGCTGGGGACCTGCAACTACCTTTAGGAGCGTTTCAACGGAAATGGTGCAATGAATCTTTTCTCCCTCGTTGCGAAGCGGCGTCATCTGAACGCTTTTGGGCAACAAAGCCAACCAAAGATCATAGTCTTTGCTGAGTAAAATAGGGCGGCTCAGTTGTTGCCAGGCTTTTCGAACCAACAGTCTCAGGTTGAAATTCTGTTCGATTTTTTGATCAATTCGAGCAGCAATCATCGCACTACTCTTTTTCAAAATATTGCTGGCCACCAGCTCCACTGGCATATTGAAAATGCCTAGATTGATAACGGGTTTTTGTGTCCATTCAAAACCCTCCATTAAACTTTTAGCGTGTACGGTCCAGTCGGGATCAATTTCAAAATGCGTTAAAAAGCGCAGGTTGACGCCACCCTGGGCCTCGAAAGAAGCAGGGCCGATGCCTTTTTTCAACCAAATCTTTAGAGGTACGAGATATTGGACAGATTGACCGCTCAGTTGTATTTGGATGGTCCCATCCTTTTCGACCCTAGCCATGAGTTTATCCCCGCCATTGTCGTTCATATCATCATCTTCATAAAGAAGACCTTTCAGCTGATTGTTGATCAACAATTCGAGATCGACCAGATCGAGTGCAATTGGAATGTTTAGAATTGATGTACGCAGTGTGTTCATACCTACTGCAAAACTAAGCATTGAAGCAATGCCAAACAAACCTTTGGGTTTAATTGAAATAGAAAAGCCATCCCGCCATACGATTAGCCTCCAATCAACCGTATGCTCTAAAAGAGCTGCGGGATGACAGACTTTTAAATTTCTTTTGTAAATCTTACCGTAATGAAAT
>JBCCSZ010000027.1:0-36900 GCA_039199225.1 Bacteroidota bacterium | reverse complement strand
GCTTTTGCCCCAGGGGAAGGGGTGACATTTCCCGGTGGTGCCGGCGACCTCCCGATGCAGGTAGAAGGCGTCAGCCAAACGGGCAACATCCTACAGGTAACTGTGACAGGAGCTACCTATGAATTCAATTTGACAACCAACAGCCTCAAAGCTTTTCAACGCATTGATGCCGAACGCCTTTTGACGGAGGTAACGACACTGCCTTTGAGTGGTCTTAAGGTACAGAGTCAAAACGACCAGGTGGTTGTTTTGGTCGGTGATAATCTGACGATAGGCGTACAAATGGATGGCGTATTGGTTATCAGCCCCCATCAAAACATGCAAGCTACCATCGAAAGTGTGCTTGGAGGAGACTTCAATCGCTATTCTGGGGGCGACCTCCTGTCGTCGGATGATTTTGGAGGCTTCACCGCCAATATCCACATGCCCAAAGGCACCGGCCTATTGCCTCAAATGTCTATGCTGACGACTGGCTTGGACTTTCCCAATTTTTTGCCAGATGACCTGGCGAGTCGAGGGAGTGCCGAGTCCGGCTGGAAGGCGCAGGCTGACCTGCGACCAGGTGAGCGCTTATTCCTTTCCGTTTTTCCAACCCGGCCTTATGACTGGGCAAAGTCTTTCGACCATAATTGGGGCTTGAGCGACTACAATGCGACCTTGGATTACGACAATCCACCCTATATGAAAAACTGGATTTTGTGGAACATCAATCAACGGGGTTGGGCGATGAGCTTTGGCGAACGCTATGAAATACGGCCAAATGTTCCTTATCAAGATCATTTTGACGCCATCACAGCAGAAGGTGACAAATGGTCGGCCTATTTCAGTCAGTGGTTTTACTATTCTCGGGATCCTGTAGAATGGGTCAATGAGATAAAAAGATGGAGAGATGAATACAACATGGGAGCTATTTATTCGGATGGATTGGCGCAGGACGATTGGTTGTCGGCCTATGAAGCCATGCGACGTCTGAGAGAAGAGGTATTTCCGTCAGGGAACATCATCATTCACGATAGTTATCCACAGTCAGGTGTAGCATCGGCGGGTTATCGCCCTTTCATTTATGCTTATGCGACCTCGACTTATATGGGTGAAAATGCGGAAGCAGCTGGCGAGGATTGGGCTTGGGCAAGGTATGCCATTTGCCAATTTCGGCGGGGAAACAGCCTCGGAGTTATCAAAGGTGATCAATGGGCTGGTTTTCAGAGTGTTCAACGCTACCTACTCAGCCTGGTGTGGGGAGGGCGTGGTATACCCGATGTATTGGATTATGAAAGTACCTATCTACCCATTTTGAATCAGTTGAAAACACTTTGGGAAACATACGGCAACGATCCTTTCTTTTTCGATCGTTACTACCATCCTGAAGCACAAAATTTGACAGGGTACAACATCGGTCGGGCAGGGATGCCAATCTTACAGCTGGATACCATCAGGGCGAATGAAATACGCGTGACGGCTTCAACTTGGACGCCTTCTGCTGATCTTTATTATACCATCGATGGGAGCGAGCCTACGATCAATAGCTTGGCGTATACAACACCCATCATCTGGGATGGTCAACAAAACCTACGCTTCCGTGCTTTGCGGGCAGATTTGGATGAAAGCCGGATTGCCGACCTCGGAGAGCGCTCCAACACACCGCTGCCCGTTGAACTATTGCGTTTTGTAGCGATAGAGGAAAAGGGAAATGCCCGATTGAATTGGCAAACGGCTTTGGAAATTAACAATGAAAAATTTGAGATTGAACACAGTCTCGATGGAAAGAACTTCCAAAAAATTGGTAAACAAACAGGGCAAGGTAACAGCGTCGTCACACAGCATTATACGTTTACGCACGAACAACCGCCTGGAGGTTTGAACTACTATCGTCTCAAACAGATCGACTTTAATGGCGCTGCCAATCATAGTCTTATCGAAAGTGTCTTCATCGATGCCAAGGGAGCCTTCAACTACCGGGTTTATCCCAACCCTGGGAGTACCTTTGTCCGCCTGGAAGGAAATATCGAGGGCCAGCAGGTAGACCTATTTGACTCCAAAGGGCAGTTCATCCGGTCGTTCCAACCTTCTTCTACCAGCCTAAACATTTCACTAGAAGGGCTGTCCAGCGGATTGTATCTACTGAAAGTAACGGATCGTGCTACCCATCAACATTCGTGGCAGCGTTTCCTAAAGGATTGATGGACTTAAATTTACATGTTCCGTCTGTACTGGCCACCGACCTCAAACAAGGCGTTGGTAATCTGGCCGAGCGAGCAATACTTCGTCACCTCCATCAATTTGTCGAAGATGTTGCCATTGCTGACGGCGATCTCCTGCAGCTCGCGCAGTAAGGTTGGCCCACGTTCGGCACTGGCTTCCTTCAAATTGACAAGCGTGTCGATCTGTGCCAGTTTCTCTTCGTCGGTAGCCCGGATGACTTCCTGTGGTACAACGGTCGGAGAGCCTTCCTTGGACAGATAAGTATTGACGCCGATGATGGGATATTCGCCTGTGTGCTTCAAGGTTTCGTAGTACAGACTTTCGTCTTGTATTTTACTGCGCTGGTACATGGTCTCCATAGCGCCTAATACCCCTCCGCGTTCTGTCAGTCGGTCAAATTCGTAGAGGACTGCCTCTTCTACCAGCTCCGTCAACTCGTCGATGATGAAGGCACCTTGTAGTGGATTTTCGTTTTTGGCCAGACCAAGTTCGTGATTGATGATCATTTGAATGGCAACGGCCCGACGCACACTTTCTTCTGTTGGCGTGGTAATGGCCTCATCGTAGGCATTGGTATGTAAAGAGTTGCAGTTGTCGTAAATGGCATACAGGGCCTGTAGAGTGGTCCGAATGTCATTGAAGGATATTTCCTGTGCGTGCAAAGAGCGGCCAGAAGTTTGGATGTGGTATTTCAGCTTTTGCGAGCGCTCCCCGGCCTTGTATTTTTCTTTCATGGCTTTGGCCCAAATGCGGCGGGCCACCCGGCCAATCACGGCATATTCGGGATCGATGCCATTGGAGAAAAAGAAAGAGAGGTTGGGTGCAAAGGCATTGATGTCCATACCTCTTGACAGGTAGTACTCCACAAAAGTAAAACCATTGGCCAGCGTGAAGGCCAGTTGCGAAATAGGATTGGCGCCTGCTTCGGCGATGTGGTAGCCAGAAATGGATACAGAGTAGAAATTGCGGACGTTGTGGTCGATGAAATATTGCTGTACATCTCCCATTAGCTTGAGTGAAAACTCCGTCGAGAAAATGCAAGTATTTTGCGCCTGATCTTCTTTGAGAATATCGGCCTGTACCGTTCCGCGAACGGCGGCAAGGGCCTTGGCTCTTAGCGGCTCATAGGTTTCTTTGTCCAGTATCTGCTCGCCGGTTACACCCAATAGCAACAGCCCCAGGCCGTCGTTGCCTTCCGGGAGGGCGCCACGGTAAACAGGCCGAGGTAGCCCTTTATCGTCGTACAATTCTTTCAGCTTATCATCGACTTTTTGCTCCAGGCCATTTTCGCGAATGTATCGCTCGCACTGCTGGTCGATGGCTGCATTCATAAAAAAAGCACAGATGGTTGCTGCCGGTCCATTGATGGTCATAGAAACGGAAGTCTTTGGATTGCAGAGGTCGAAGCCCGAGTAGAGCTTTTTGGCATCGTCCAGGCAGCAAATGCTCACCCCAGAGTTACCGACCTTACCATAGATGTCGGGTCGGTGGTCGGGGTCCTCTCCGTACAAGGTGACAGAGTCGAAAGCCGTCGACAGCCGGTTGGCAGGCATATCAGCAGACAGGTAGTGGAAGCGGCGATTGGTGCGTTCTGGTCCACCTTCACCGGCAAACATTCGGGTAGGGTCTTCGCCCTTGCGCTTAAAGGGAAAGACACCAGCCGTAAAAGGAAACTCGCCAGGTACATTTTCCTGCAGCACCCAGCGCAATATTTCGCCCCAATCTTTGAAACGAGGCAGTACAACCCTTGGAATGCGCGAGTGAGAGAGCGATTTGGTAAAGGTTGGTACGCGAATTTCCCGGTTTCGAACCTTGTAGACAAACTCGTCGGCGGCGTAGGCAGCCTTTTTCGCTTCCCAATTGTCAAGAATCCGCAGGCACTGCCCGTCCAGGTCCAACACGAGATCGTCATAAGACTTTTGAAGTCCTTGGATGAGCGCTTCTTTCTCCTCGATGTTTTGGCCCTCTATGGCTGTGATGGATTGCTTGAGGGCAAACAGATTGCGGGCAATTTCACATTGGCGATCCACCCAGCGATCGTACTGGCGATTGTTTTCGGAAATCTCTGACAGGTAGCGGATTCGCTTTGGTGGGATGATGAATATTTTTTCGCTCATTCCTCCAGGCAGCGCAAAACTAGACTTTAGATCAGCGCCGGTTTTTTCAACAACGGTATCAATGATTTTTCGGTAAACCGTATTGGTGCCAGGGTCATTGAATTGCGAGGCGATGGTTCCGTAGACTGGCATGCTTTCAGGCGCTTGGTCCCACAGCTGGTGGTTGCGCTGGTACTGTTTTTTGACATCGCGCAATGCATCTTGTGCTCCGCGCTTATCGAACTTATTGATGGCGATGATGTCGGCAAAATCGAGCATATCGATTTTTTCCAATTGGGTGGCTGCACCATATTCGGGTGTCATAACGTAGAGCGATAAGTCGGAATGATCGACGATCTCCGTGTCAGACTGACCGATGCCGGAAGTTTCGAGGATGATGAGGTCAAAGCCAGCAGCTTTGAGAATGTCGACTGCTCCTTGGACATGTTTGGAGAGGGCCAAATTGGACTGCCGGGTGGCCAGCGACCGCATGTAAACGCGACCGGCGGCGATGGCAGGGTGAATGGCGTTCATGCGGATACGGTCGCCCAGTAGGGCTCCTCCGGTTTTGCGCTTGGAAGGATCGACCGATATGATGGCGATGTGTTTGTCTTTGAAGTCGAGTAGGAAGCGACGGATCAATTCATCGACCAGACTGGATTTTCCGGCTCCCCCTGTACCAGTGATACCCAGCACTGGGATGACCTTTTTGTCCAAATCTTTCCGAATTTGATCCAACCACTGTTGATTTTCTTGTGGAAAATTCTCGATGGCAGAAATCAAGCGGGCGATGGAGTGGGCTTCTTTCTCTCCGAAATGCTTCAACTCTCCATTGAGTTGCTGACCAACGGGAAAGTCGCACTTTTGTAATACGTCGTTGATCATTCCTTGGAGGCCCATTTTGCGGCCATCGTCGGGAGAATAGATGCGGTCAATGCCGTAGTTGTGCAGCTCTTCGATCTCGCTGGGCAGGATAGTTCCACCGCCACCGCCAAAAATTTTGATGTGTCCTGCACCTCTTTCCTTCAGAAGATCGTACATATATTTGAAAAACTCATTGTGGCCTCCTTGGTAGGAAGTAATGGCGATGCCTTGAACGTCTTCCTGGATGGCTGTTTCGACGATTTCCTGAACAGAGCGGTTGTGGCCGAGGTGGATGATTTCTGCTCCGGAGCTTTGCATAATGCGCCGCATAATATTGATGGCTGCATCGTGTCCATCAAAGAGGGAGGCTGCTGTAACGATTCTTACTTTATGATTTGGCTGGTAAGGCGCTATCTTTTCCATTCTTTTTATAATTTGGTCGTTGGATATGGGAATCACAAATTTACGAAAAATTGAGGAGGAGAGTACTAAAACCTGTATCGAGGTAGTTTATCTATACGCACATTATGGCCGAAAAATAGCAAAAATGAAAAAATCAACTTTTCTTTCCTTTGTAGTAGCAATTGTATTGTTTTCTTCCTGTGGCAACAAGGAAAAGATTGCCAAACTCGAAAGTGAACTGGCTTTCAAAACCAAGCAGGTGGCCGAATTGGAGAACCAGGTCGATTATTTGAAAAATACCAATAGCAGCCAACTGGAACTGATGACCGACCTTTCTGTCATCAATAAATCAGGCGCCGAAAGCATCAAGAAATCCTTAGAATCCATCTCTCAACAATATGGTTTCATTCAGGACCTCACCACAAAAATCCAAAACAAGGATTCGCTCAACCTGGCATTGGTTATGAATTTGAAGCGCTCCCTAAGCGACATCAACGATGACGACATCCAGGTGGAGGTTCGCGGTGGTAAAGTCCACGTTTCCATATCTGATAAGCTCTTATTTTCCTCTGGTAGTTCGAAGATCAACGCCCAGGCCAAGGGGGTGATCGATAAGATAGCAACCGTTATCAATGACCACTATGAGCTGGACGTCCTGGTGGAAGGGCATACAGACGATATTCCCATCACCAACAGTTGCGTAGCGGACAACTGGGACTTAAGCGTGAAAAGGGCGACTGCTGTGGTGCGGATGCTGCAGGAAGATTACTTGGTAGAGCCAGAGCGCCTCACTGCTGCTGGCCGTTCTCAATTTGACCCCAGAGCGGAAAATGAAACAGATGAAGGTCGCAGCATGAACCGCCGCACAGAGATTGTCATCATGCCCAAGCTCGATCAGTTCTTCAAATTACTGGAAAGCCCTGATCTGATGAACTAACTCGGATTGTTGTTTTCTTTCTGTGGTGGGTAAAGTAGCTTGTCGAACACAGCCCAAATCTAGGCAGTTCATAGCGTTAAATACGAACCCAGAATTTGGATAAAAGCTTTTCTACCTACTCATTAAAAATTCTTGTCGATGCTGTGGCATCGCCTGTGTTTTTAGCTTCGTCTGTAAAAAGGCTTCTCTCCAACTGGTTGTTCACCCAATAGCTACAAACTGCTTACTTGGGAGGCTGCTTGACGATGGTTTCCAGGTCGGTATCTAACATCGTAATGGTGCCACTACCGCCTTTGACATTTTTGCACTGATTGGTTGAAATTTTAAAATTGCTAAAAGACTGAAGGTTTTCTGAATGCTGCATCATGTCTGTAGAGTTTTGCTTACGTACGTAAAATAAGCAATCTAGCGCGATTGGAAGAGATATATGGTTTTATTTTTAAAACATTTTCTGAAATTTAAAATAAATTGTTTATTTTTGGTATCGATTTACCAATCTTCAAAATATTCCCTCTATGTTACAGGACCTTCAGATTGAGAAAAGCATCTCCATCAATGCTTCAGCATCGGCCGTTTGGCAAGCACTCGTCACACCGGAAATCATTCGCCAGTATCTTTTTGGAACAGAGACCGTCACCAATTGGCAGGAGGGAAGTCCTATTATCTTTCAAGGAACGTACGAAGGCACAAAATATCAGGATAAAGGTATTTTAAAGAGAGTGGAGCCAACCAAATGCTTGGAATATACCTATTGGAGCAGCTTCACAGGTATTGAAGATGTGGAAGAAAACTATGCTCTAGTGACCTACGTAATAGAGGAGAGCGAAGGGGGATGTACCCTCACTGCCCGGCAGCGATATTTTGCATCCATTGAAAACCAACAGCATGCTGGTCAAAATTGGGGAATGGTGCTGGAAAAGATCAAAGAAATTGTCGAGGCATAGCCCTACTTGCGTAGTCTCATCTTCTTGCAAGAGCTATTCGATTGAACAAAAGACCGACCAAAAAGCTTCCTTTGTATAAAGCGGCTACTTTCAATATATTTGCATTCACACCACACAAATACGACAATTTTACGAAATATGGCGAAAAAGAACATCGAGGCTCCTAAGAGACAAACGGTAGACGAGAACGGTGACTCGATCATTACTTTAACTGGGATGTATGAGGATTACTTCCTAGACTATGCTTCCTATGTGATCCTAGAGCGCGCCGTTCCAGGCATCGTCGATGGACTCAAGCCGGTTCAGCGACGCATTTTGCATTCTATGAAAGAGATGGATGATGGAAGGTATCACAAAGTTGCCAACATCATCGGTCAGACCATGCAGTACCATCCGCATGGGGATGCAGCTATTGGCGCTGCCTTGGTCAATTTGGGTCAGAAAGATTTGCTGATTGATCCCCAGGGTAACTGGGGGGATGTTCGAACCGGAGACTCTGCTGCCGCCGCTCGTTATATTGAAGCCCGATTGACAAAATTTGCCTTGGATGTTGCCTTTAATGGACAAACAACCGAATGGCAGTTGTCTTATGATGGTCGGAAAAGAGAACCCATTGCGCTGCCTATGAAGTTTCCCTTGGTCTTGTCGCAAGGGGTCGAAGGAATTGCCGTGGGTTTGTCTACCAAAATACTGCCGCACAATTTCATCGAGCTCATCAAGGCTTCGATCAAAATATTACAAGGGAAGCGCTTCCAGATTTTTCCAGATTTCCAGACTGGAGGCATGATTGATGTGACGGATTACAATGCAGGCAAGCGAGGTGGAAAGGTGAAGGTGCGAGCCAAAATTGAGCAAATCGATAAGAAAACGCTGGCTATCCGTGAATTGCCTTACGGCGTGACGACCACCAGCATGACAGACAGCATCGTCAAGGCCAATGAGAAAGGAAAAATCAAGGTCAAAAAGATCACGGATAACACTGCTAAAGATGTCGAAATTGTTATTGATTTAGCGCCCGGCATTTCACCTGATTTGACCGTCGACGCTTTGTATGCTTTCACCAATTGCGAGGTGTCGATTTCAACCAATGCGTGTATCATTGTCGAGGACAAACCACATTTCCTCTCGGTTCATGATATTCTAAAAATTTGTACGGAAAATACCCGTGACCTGCTTCGACAAGAGTTGGAAATTCGAAAGCACGAGCTAGAAGAAAAGCTCTTCTTTGCCAGCTTGGAGCGTATCTTCATAGAAAATAGAATCTACCGTGAAATCGAGGAATGCGAAACTTGGGAAGAGGTCATAACCACCATCGATACCGAGTTGCGCAAGTATGTCGTAACCCCTGCCGACAAACCGAAGCGAGGAGACAAGCGCCTTCGGTTGATTCGCGATATAACAGAGGAGGACATCACTCGATTGACAGAGATTCGCATTAAGCGGATTTCGAAATACAATTCTTTCAAAGCGGAGGAACAAATTGCGCGATTGAAAGAAGAGTTGACACAAGTAGAGCACGACTTAAATCATCTAACCGATTATGCCGTCGCCTACTTTAAACGCTTGCTTCAAAAATACGGCAAAGGCAAGGAACGCCGAACGGAGATCAAAACTTTTGATAGCATCCAGGCTGTTCAGGTGGTTGCCAATAATGCAAAATTGTACGTCAGCCGAAAGGATGGATTTGTCGGAACCAGCTTGCGCAAGGACGAGTTTGTTGCGGAATGTTCGGACATCGACGATGTGATTGCCTTTACCAAGGAAGGGAAATTCAAAGTAGTTCGAATCTCCGAAAAAGTATTCATTGGCAAAAACATCATCCATGTCGCTGTTTGGAAAAAGGGGGATGACCGAACAACTTACAATATGGTCTATGTGGATGGGAAAACTGGCCGTTCGATGGCCAAGCGTTTCAATGTAACAGCCATTACTCGCGATAAGGAATACGATCTGACGACTGGTGGAAAAGGTTCTAAAGTTCACTACTTTACAGCTAATCCCAATGGAGAATCGGAGGTTGTAACGGTCTATTTGTCGCAAGGTAGTACCGCTAAGAAGAAAGTTTTCGATTATTATTTTGACGAGTTGGCCATCAAAGGGCGGGTATCAAAGGGGAATATTGTCACCCGCTACCCAGTCCGCAAAGTCGTTCAGAAGGAAGTGGGGCAATCTACCTTGGGTGCTTTGAAAGTGTGGATGGACGGTGTCAGTGGCCGCCTCAATACCAGTGAGCGAGGTATTTTCTTGGGAGATTTCGACACGGGAGACCACATATTGGCGCTTTACAGCAATGGTGAATACGAAATTGCCAACTTCGATAAATCCCGCAAATTTGATCCCAAAGAGATTCTGTACATTGGCAAGTTCAATCCGGAATGTGTCATCACTGCTGTTTATTTTGAGGCAGAAAGAGGTTGGACAATGGTCAAGCGCTTTCAAGTAGAGACGACGACGACCAACGAGCGTTACAAGTACATCACTGACCACCGAAGTTCAAAGCTTTATTATGCAACCATCGAGGCGGACCCCGTTGTCCACTACAATATTCGCGAAAATAGAGAAACGGTTACCTACGAACTGGAGTTGGCTGGTTTTATTGATGTCAAAGGCTGGAAAGCCAAAGGCAATAAATTGACAGAAAAGAAGATTCTGAAAATAGAGGCTGTAAAGACGAACGACAAGCAGAAACTTAAAGCCGGCGATTCCATTGATTTTGACATCGAAAACAATGGACAGACCAAGATGTTTTAATCTTTCATCGTAGAAAATCATCCAACCACCAATTAGGTGAATAGCCGTATTCGTCGGGATGGCAAAACAGCTAAAACATAAGATGGTCCTATGACCACAGAGGATTACAAAGAGATTGCACCAAGCTTGCCAAAACAACCTGGCGTTTACCGATTCATCGATTCGGATGGGGTGATTATATATGTGGGAAAGGCCAAGAGCTTAAAAAGTCGCCTGTCTTCCTACTTTGGTTCTAAAAAGCACCTACCGCACAAAACGAGGGTCATGGTCAAAAACGCTGACCACATCAAGTACACCATCGTAGAAACAGAGACGGATGCACTTTTGCTGGAAAATACCCTCATCAAAAAGAACCAGCCACGCTACAACGTGATGCTGAAGGATGGTAAGTCCTATTCCTACATCTGTATCAAGAAAGAGCGATTTCCAAGAGTCTTTATTACCCGGCGGGTCATCAAAGATGGCTCCACTTACTTTGGCCCTTACACGTCCAAGTCAAGGCTGAAGATCATTCTCGATCTGATTAAAAATCTGTTTCCTCTGCGAACCTGCAGTTTCAATCTTTCGGAGGCCAATATTGAGCGGGGAAAGTTCAAGGTTTGTCTGGAATACCACATCAAAAACTGCCTGGGTCCTTGTGAAGGCTTGGAGGAGGAAGAGACCTACAATCAAAAGATTCGTCAAATCCGGAACATCCTCAAAGGGCATTTTGGCGCTGTAAAAGAGCACTTTAAGGCCGAGATGAGAACCTTAGCAGAGAATCTGGAATTTGAAAAAGCGCAAGATTTAAAGGAAAAACTGACGGCCTTTGAAGACTACCAAGGAAAGTCAACCGTCGTCAGTACAACCATCCGCGATGTGGACGTCTTCACCATTGCAACCAATGAAAAGTACGCCTATGTCAACTATTTGAAAGTAGCCAATGGTGCCATTATTAACAGCTACACCCAGGAAATGACTAAAAACCTGGACAGCGACGAAAAGGAATTGCTGGAATACGCCATCCCCGAGCTGCGAGAGCGTTTCAATAGCATTACCAGAGAGATCATTTTGCCTTTTGAAGTACAGTTGACGGATACTGAATTGAGTATTACGATACCAAAGATTGGGGATAAGAAGAAATTGGTGGATTTATCAGAAAAGAATGTCAAGTATTTCCTCCTTCAAAAGCAAAAGGAAGAAATCAGTCGGCAAAACAAGCAAACGCCGGCAGAGCGCATTTTGCGAACCCTTCAGGATGACCTTCAAATGGATCGACTGCCAATGCATCTCGAATGTTTTGACAACTCCAATATGCAGGGTTCTTTCCCAGTAGCCTCCTGCGTCGTTTTTAAAAATGCCCGTCCTGCAAAAAAAGATTATCGGCACTTCAACATCAAAACAGTGGTCGGGCCAGATGATTTTGCCTCCATGGAGGAAGTGGTTTACCGCCGTTACAAGCGGATGATCGATGAAGAACAGCCACTGCCACAACTGGTCATCATCGATGGAGGTAAGGGGCAGTTGAGCGCAGCCGTAAAGAGCCTCGACAAATTGGAAATTCGGGATAAAATAACCATCATCGGTATTGCCAAGCGGTTGGAGGAAATCTTCTTTCCAGAGGACCCCATCCCGCTCTACATCAACAAAAAGTCGGAATCCCTAAAGCTCATTCAACAAGCCCGAAACGAAGCGCATCGCTTTGCGATCACTTTTCATCGCGACCAGCGCTCTCGCAACTTTACAGGAACGGAATTGACCAATGTCCCAGGAGTCGGAGCGAAAACGGCTGATAAGTTATTGAAGCATTTCAAGTCTGTCAAAAAAATTAAGGCTGCTCCCATCGAAGCCATCGAACAATTGGTGGGCAAGGGGGTCGCCCGAAAGTTGCAGCAATATTTTGAAGGTTCCGTAAATCCAGATCAGAAGTAACTGATGAATCCCAGGTGTACTTTCGTATTCCTGAAATCTATGGGATTGGTTCGCCGGGCGCCCCAGGCCAGGCTGACGCCAAGCAAGCCTGCCTTCGTATCAATCGTGATGCCACCTCCAAATCCATAGGGACTGTCGTAGCGGCTGCCATCAGCCGTCAAATCTTCGAGATAAGCAAAATCGCCAAACAAAAAGGCGTAGGAGTTGAGCCCAAGTAGGACGCGATACTCTAGGGTGAAGACACTGAAGCGCGTTGCAAAAATGGATTCCTCATCGAAGCCGCGCAGCAAGCGGTTGCCTCCCAAGCGGTATTGCTCGTTTTGGTAAATGTCTTCTCCAGATAAAATCAGCCCTCCTTCGGCCCCCAGCTTGATGGTGCTGCGACCCAAAACGGCCAAGGGCCAATAATACGCAAGCTTAGCTTCCAAACGATACTGAAAGGTGCTCAGGTTGAGGCTGTCGTAGAGGCTTTCGAAATCAAAGGCTGGATCGCCTTCATCTTCCAAAGCCAAAATGTTGTTGTTCTTTAGAATCCGCTTGAGGCCAGCTCCCCCTCGAAGGAGCAATCCCCAGCCCTTTTGTGGATTGAAGCGATAATCGAGCTTTTGCAGGTTGTATTCCAAGCCAAAGGAGGTATTTCGCACATCGATATTGGGTGGGAGGCGGCGGCTGTTGATGATGTCTCGCTCCTGGACGGTCAGCAGGGCGGTTGAGCGATTGTTGTAGTAGGCCCGAAGGTAGTTGCCCCCTTCCAGTAGGTATTGTATGCCGATGCTGGCGTTGAGGTCGCGCAGGGTAGTATCCCGTCGAAAGAGTTGGAAATTAAAGTCTGCACCAAAGGGCAGTCCCAGTATGTAGGGATAGGCAAAACGCAATTCCAGCTCCTGGTTTTCAGGCCGCAATTGTTGAAAGTCGACAAACAACTTTTCACCTTTACCAAATTGGTTTTGCAAATCGCCCGTAAAAGAAAAAGACAGTTGCAATTGCCGGTCGTTGTTGGCATCATTGCCTGGCAGGATACCAAAGATGAAGTCCCAACGGCTGTTTTTCTTTTTGGTCAAAAACAAATTGACGATGGCCTTATCGCCCTTGAAAGTGACCGTCGTACTGCGCTTTTCTCGAAGGAAGGGCAATTCCTTTAGGCGGTTGCGAATTTTTTGGATGCGGGTTTTGCTGTACAAGGTGCCTTCCTTGAGTCCCAAATAGTTTTCGAGATAGGTCTTGGAGATGCGAACATCTCCGATCACATTGACACCCTCGATGAGGACGAGCCGCCCTTTGTTCAGGTGTAGGCGCGCTTTTACCTGTCCGTTGACGATTTGCACATCCTTCAGGCCGACAGAAGCAAAGGGAAAGCCATTTTCTTCTGCATAATTCAACAAGCGGTCTAATAGTTGTTGCAGCTCGGAATAGTGGAAGGGTTTATCTTGGTACAGGCGCTCTTTGTAGCCGATTCTATCCAGAAATACATCTTCCAAATTGCCGCGGTCCAGTTGCGCCCAAGTATAGGTTTGTCCCACCCAAACAAAAGCCCTGGCAATGCTGTCTTGAAAGCTTAGACTGTCAACAGATGCCTCGATGAAAGCCTGCGCGCGCAATTGCCCCAGCAGGTCGTTGAGGGAGGAACGAAGTGCCAAACTGTCTGGAAATTGCGGATCGATCTCCACATGTTTAGACAAAAAATCGGCTTCTTTGTCCAAGGCAACTAATTGGAGCTGATAGTGTTGATATTGAGCCGATAGCAAAGAAGGCAGCATCCACAAAATTGGAAACAACACCCCAAGGCACATTCGCCGGCCCAACTTTGCCCAAGCACTGACTATGAGTGGCGATTCTCCACAACATCGCTTGTTTCCGCCATAAAATAGTGATATTTGTAGCTGTTGATTCAAATAAGCTCATTTATTGTGTCTAACGAAAAGTATGAACTTTTTGATACAATCGCCTAACTGAAGATCGAGTCAATGTCCGGATTGTACATACATATCCCTTTCTGCAAGCAAGCTTGTCATTACTGTAATTTTCATTTTTCGACTTCCTTGAAATATCGGGAGGAGATGTTGCAGGCAATGATTACGGAATTGGACTTGCAAAAGGATTACCTCCATGATACCGCTCTACAGTCGGTTTATCTCGGTGGTGGAACTCCTTCCTTGTTGCGGCAAGAGGAGTTGAATCGCCTTTTTGAAAAAATACATGCCTTATTTGAGGTGGCGGCAGATGCCGAAATCTGCTTGGAAGCCAATCCGGACGATCTGACAGAGGCATACCTGGAAGAATTAGCCGAGGGTCCCATCAACCGTTTGAGCATCGGCATACAGTCTTTTTTTGCTGAAGACCTGGCATTTATGAATCGGGCGCATGATGCCGAGCAAGCGCTGCGTTGTATTCCCCTGGCCCAAGCTGCTGGTTTTTACAACTTGACGGTCGACCTGATTTACGGTGTCCAAGCCTTGAGCGATGAGCGCTGGAAATCTAATTTGCAGCGGGTATTTGACTTTGGCGTGCCGCATATTTCCAGCTATTGCCTAACGGTGGAGCCTGGAACAGCTTTGGATCATTTTGTCCGCAAGAAAAAGGTCCAGCCTGTCAATGAGATGCAGTCGGCTCGTCAGTTTGAAATATTGATGGAGGAGATGGCGGCCCATGGCTATGACCACTACGAAATCTCGAACTTTGCAAAGCCTGGCCATTACGCTCGCCACAATGCCAATTATTGGTTGGGCGTACCTTATCTGGGCATCGGCCCGTCGGCGCATTCCTTCAATGGAGAAAGCCGCCAGTGGAACATTGCTCACAATGCCAAATACTTGAAAGCACTCCAAAATGGGCAGCCTGCTTTTGAGCGAGAAGAACTCAGCCCGGCCGAGCGATACAACGAATATGTGATGACCTCCATTCGAACCATTTGGGGCTGCCGCTTGGATAAGTTAGAAGCCCTGGGAGGAGATTTTGCGCGCTACTTTCAACAACAAGCCGCTCCGTTTATGAAGGATGCCAAGATTCAGGAAGCCGATGGTGTTTTTTCGCTGACCCGAGCCGGAAAGCTACTTGCCGATAAAATTGCGATGGAATTATTTTGGGTTGCCTAAATTATTCCGGTACGCTATCTATCAACAACTGAAGAATGTGTTGGGCAGCCTTGGCGATGACCGTCCCAGGGCCGAATACGCCAGCGACCCCTTGTTCGTACAAAAAGTCGTAGTCTTTTTGCGGAATCACACCGCCCACCACTACAAGAATGTCTTCTCTATCCAACGCTTTCAATTGTGCGATGGTCGAAGGAACCAAGCTGCGGTGTCCGGCTGCCAAGGAAGATATTCCAAGGATGTGTACATCGTTTTCGGCGGCTTGTCGAGCGGCTTCTGCCGGCGTTTGAAACAGCGGCCCGATGTCAACATCAAAGCCCAAATCGGCAAAGCTGGTTGCGATAACCTTGGCACCGCGATCGTGTCCGTCTTGGCCCAACTTGGCAATCAGAATCCGGGGACGGCGGCCTTCCAAGGCGGCAAACTCGTCGGCCATTGCTCTGGCTTTCTTAAAATCGTCGTCCATCTTTATTTCATTTGCATACACTCCGGAGACCGTCTGAGCACTGGCGACATAGCGGCCAAAGTGTTCTTCCATGGCCAAGGAAATTTCTCCCAGGCTGGCGCGCTGACGGGCGGCATCCACTGCCAAAGCCAGCAAATTGCCCTCTCCGGTTCTGGCACAATCACTCAACGCCTCCAAGGCTTTTCGCACCGCTGCTTCGTTGCGCTCTGCACGGATTTTTTGCAGCCTCTCCACCTGCTCCTTTCGAACGGCGCTGTTGTCTACCGTCAAAATATCAATCGGTTCCTCCTGCTCGGGTGGGAAAATATTGACTCCGACGATTCGATCCTGGCCCGCGTCGATGCGTGCTTGTTTTCGAGCCGCCGCTTCCTCTATTCGTAGCTTGGGCAGCCCCTTTTCAATGGCTTTGGCCATACCACCCAAATCTTCGACCTCCTGAATCAATGCCCAGGCGCGCTCCACGAGCTGCCCTGTGAGGTATTCGACATAATGGGAACCTGCCCAAGGGTCGACCGCCTTGGTGATCGCCGTTTCCTGTTGTAAGTACTTCTGAGTATCCCGGGCGATCTTGGCACTGAAGTCCGTCGGCAAAGCCACAGCTTCGTCCAATGAGTTGGTATGTAGAGACTGTGTGCCGCCCAAGGCCGCGGCCAGCGCTTCTACACAGGTACGTGCGATGTTGTTGAAAGGGTCCTGCTCTGTCAGGCTCCAACCCGATGTTTGACAATGGGTTCGGAGGGCCATGGACTTGTTGTTTTTGGGATCGAATTGGCGGACGATGCGCGCCCACAGCAATCGGCCGGCCCGTAGCTTGGCGATTTCCATAAAGTGGTTCATGCCAATGGCCCAGAAAAAGGATAAACGGGGTGCAAAATCATCGATGTTTAAGCCCGCTTTGATTCCGGTGCGGATGTATTCCAACCCGTCGGCCAGGGTGTAGGCCAACTCCAAATCGGCTGGGGCGCCTGCTTCGTGCATGTGGTATCCACTGATGCTGATGGAGTTGAAGCGCGGCATGTGTTGGGCGGTGTAGGCAAAAATATCGGCGACGATCCGCATGGAAGGAGCGGGTGGATAGATGTAGGTATTGCGGACCATGAACTCCTTTAAAATATCATTCTGGATGGTACCGCTCAGTAGATGTGGCGCGACCCCTTGTTCTTCTGCTGCGACGATGTAAAAGGCCATTACGGGTAAAACGGCGCCATTCATTGTCATGGAGACGGACATTTTATCCAGTGGGATTTGGTCGAAGAGGATTTTCATATCCTCCACGGAATCGATGGCTACACCCGCCATTCCGACATCGCCTTCCACCCTGGGGTGATCCGAATCATAGCCTCTATGGGTGGCTAGGTCGAAGGCAACGGATAGGCCCTTTTGGCCGGCTGCCAGGTTGCGTCGGTAGAAGGCATTGCTTTCTTGCGCGGTAGAGAAGCCAGCATATTGGCGGATGGTCCAGGGGCGGCCGGTATACATAGAACCGTAGGGGCCGCCGAGATAGGGCGGTAGCCCAGCAACGAAATATCGATGGGGCCAATTGTCACTTTCAGCTGCTGTGAAGTGAGACTGTATCGGAATTTGTTCCGGTGTGTCCCAGCTATTGGTCGATGTTTCCGATAGCGGTTGTAAAAGGTCGGTTTTCAGCGGTATGTTGGAAAAGTCAGGGCGCGCCATATCTATTTGGTTTCAGACCTCAAAGATAACCATTTGCGCTTGAATCCTGGAAGTCTGCCAAATGAAAAGGGTCCTCTTTGTACAAAGGAACCCTTTCCAACTAGTCGAAAAACTACCGAAATAAAATTTCTTTCAAATCCCTGCCGCCCTCCCTTATCATACAAGACTGGACCTTATTGCAAGCTGAACTTGACTGGGAGGTTGTATTGAACTCTGACGGTGCGGTTGAGCTGTTTGCCTGGAATCCAATTGGGCATGAGTTCTACGACCCTTTGTGCTTCTTTGCCACAGCCTCCTCCGATTTCGCGGACAATTTCGGCATTGGATACAGCGCCGTCTTTCTCCACGATGAATCGAATGACGACCATTCCTTCGATACCCGCTTCGCGCGCCACAGCTGGGTATTTGATCTTAGAATAGATAAATTTTAGCATGGCAGATGTTGCACACTTTCGCTTTTCCTCCCTGGTAGACTCCGCTTCACAGCCCGAAAAACGAGGCATTTCTTCTACGACCATAAAAATCTCCTCGATGTCTTTGTCTTCTTCTTGAACATCAATGATGGGTGGAGGAGGGACAACTGGCTCAGTTGTAGGCTGAAAGTCTATGGGCTCAGTTGTTGGCACCACAATTTTATCGTCGATGGGTGGCTCTGGAATGGGTTCGGTTGTGAAATCGGGACTATCGTCCAGTAGGGGTTCCGAGGTGGTGTTGATAACAGGCGGTGGTGGCGTCGGAGGTTTGGGATGGGCCGTCCGAATGGGTGTATACAGATCGTCTTTTTCTATTTCTACTGCTATTTTCTCGGCGGGCTCCGGATAGGTGGTCAGGCTGAAGGCCATGATGACGAAGCTGAGAGAAAAGATCAGGCCCAATTTCATATAAATACTCCTGTTTTTCTGTAATCTGGATATATCTTGACGGTTCATATCAATTTATTTTTCAGTGAATAAAATGCACAAGCCGATGGCAGTCAGGAACTGCTACAGCAACACAGTGCATGAAGTAAAATCTTTGAATTGGTATTGTATTAAACCGCCTGCGGGCCCGCTGCGGGAAAGCTTTCGAGTAAATAGATGCTGCTCGGCTCGATTTTGGTGTATTTGATCGAACAATTGCTGGGAATACCCTAAATTTGTAGAGAAGCTTTGGTTATTGGGGGTAAAACTTGCTACGTTGCGACATTGAGTTTGCTACTTGAGAACCAAAACGTTTCAAAAAATGTTTTTCTGGCAATCACTCTATCGTAGACACCTCATTTGCTGACTTCACAATCCGAATCTCCTTGATAGAATATACTCGCTTCGAATTAGACAATGGTTTAAAAGTACTCGTACATTCCGACGATAGTACTCCGATGGTTGCCGTGAACGTTTTGTACAATGTGGGAGCCCGGGATGAATCGCCTGATAAAACCGGCTTTGCGCACCTATTCGAACATCTGATGTTTGGTGGTTCTGCCAATGTACCCGATTTCGACGATCCCATCCAACGGGCTGGTGGTGATAGCAATGCCTTTACCAACAATGACGTCACTAACTTCTATGATGTGCTACCGGCTGAAAATCTGGAAACAGCTTTTTGGTTGGAATCAGATCGGATGTTGAGCCTTAATTTTTCACAACGCTCCTTAGAGGTTCAGCAAAAGGTGGTTTTAGAAGAATTTAAAGAAAGCTGCCTCAATCAGCCCTACGGAGATGTTTGGCACCACCTTTCAGATTTGGCCTATGAAGTGCATCCTTATCGTTGGCCGACCATCGGCAAGGTACCCAAACATGTAGAGGAAGCTACTCTAGAAGATGTTCAAGATTTCTTTCAGAAATTTTACTGTCCCAACAATGCCATATTGGTCGTTGCTGGCAACACAACGGAGGCAAAGGTCAAGGCACTGACCGAAAAATGGTTTGGAGACATTCCCCGTGGTACGGTTCCTCCTCGGCAATTGCCACAGGAGCCTCCTCAAAAGGAGATTCACCGCAAAATCAATGAGGCGTCTGTTCCACTCAATGCATTGTATCTGGCATTTCACGTGCCTGCGAGAATGGATAAGCGCTATTATGGAGCGGATTTATTGTCTGATGTGCTGTGCAATGGCCAGTCTTCGAGGCTGTACCGCAAGCTCTACAAGGAACAAGGGCTCTTCACCGAAATCGATGCTTACATCACTGGCAACATCGACCCTGGTTTGCTCATTATCGAGGGTAAGCCCAGCGAGGGTGTGAGCCTGGAAGCGGCCGAATCTGCTATCTGGAAGGAAATCGAGTTGATCAAGACTGAGGGCGTGACCGAGCGAGAACTGCAGAAGTACAAGAACAAAATCGAGAGTACGTTGGCTTTTTCAGAGACCAATGTCCTAAACAAGGCCATCAATCTGGCTTTTTTCGAGCTGGTTGGCGATGCCAGTTTGATCAACCGGGAGGCAGAGCTGTACCAGCAAGTACAACCGGAGGACATCTATCGGCTGGCTAGGGAAATTTTGACGCCGGAAAACTGTTCAGAGCTGATGTACAAAGCCAAGCGATAGGAGCTGGGTTGGCTCTTACAAGCGAATTTTCTTCATGCGGGCCATGTCTCGCTTGTTATCCTTTTCTTTAATGGCTGCCCTTTTATCGAAGGATTTTTTACCTTTTGAGAGTGCAATTTTCAGCTTTGCAAACCCTCGTTCTGAAAAGTAGAGCCGGTAGGGAACGATGGTATTTCCCTTTTCCTTCACCTTTTTTTCCAGCTTGTTCAGTTCTTGCTTGTTGAGCAGCAGCTTGCGCATGCGACGGGGCTCGTGGTTGTTGTAGGTGCCGAACTTGTATTCGGAAATGTGCATGCTTCGGACGTACAGTTCGCCTTTTCGGAAGACGCAAAAGGCGTCGTTGAGATTGGCCAGGCCGGCACGGATGGATTTGATTTCCGTGCCGGTCAGAACAATCCCTGCTTCGAATTCGTCGACGAAACGATATTCGAATTTAGCTTTCCGATTGACGATTTCTATTTTTTTTGGTTTTGCCATTTTATCTGAGCTTTACGGCCGTTCCATAGGCCAGTATTTCGGAGCAGCCCGCCATCACCATAGAGGTCATAAAACGGACGTTGACAACTGCATCGGCTCCAAGGTCGTGGGCATCGGCAACCATTCGTTCCATGGCCTGCTCGCGTGCTTCCGCCATCAGGCGTGTGTATTCGGTAATCTCTCCACCAACGATGTTTTTCAAGCCAGCAAAGATGTCCCGACCGATGTTTCGCGCCCTCACTGTACTGCCCCTGGCAATATCAATGGTTTCGACGATTTCGCGACCAGCGATGTTATTTGTCGTGGAGAGTAACATAAGTCTAACAGTTTTAATTCAAAAAAGGCTTATAAATTTTGTAGGATAAAGTTTGTCATCTTATTGTACAGGTGCAATCGAGTAGTTCCACCATAGATTCCGTGGTTGCGGTTGGGGTAGATGTAAGTATCGAATTGCTTGTTGGCTTTAATGAGCGCATTGGTCATTTCAGCGGTATTCTGAAAGTGTACATTATCGTCTGCAACACCATGTACCAAAAGATAGGGTCCTTTGATGCGATCGGCGAAATAAACTGGTGAGTTATCCCGGTAACCCTCTGGGTTTTCTTTGATGGTACGCATGTAGCGTTCGGTATAGATGGTATCGTACCACTTCCAATTGGTAACGGGGGCCACGGCGATGCCTGCTTTGAAGACATCATTGCCCTTGGACAGACAAAGGCTTGACATATAGCCACCGTAGCTCCATCCGAAGATGCCGATGCGGTCGGCGTCTGTGTAGGGCAAATCAGCCAGGTATTTGGCAGCCTCTATTTGGTCGATGGTTTCGTATTTACCCAGTTGGAGGTAAGTCATCTTTTTGAATTCTTCTCCACGACCGCCGGTGCCACGGTTGTCGACACTGACGACGATATAGCCTTTCTGGGCCAACATCTGATACCACCAGTAATTGAATCCACCAAAAGCATCCATCACTGTTTGACTACCTGGGCCGCCATAGACATACATGAATACAGGGTATTGAACGTTTTCATTGAAATTGGGTGGTTTGACCATCCAACCGTTGAGTGTAACGTCGTCGCCAGTTGTGAAGTTGAAAAACTCGACTTTCTGGACACCGTATTCTTCTTGCAATTTGGCCACATCTGCATTGTCTTCAATGACCCTGATGGCTTTGCCCGACCTATTGAGTACAGTATAAGTGGAGGCTGAATTGACCGTAGAAAAGGTGTTGACAAAGTAGTCGAAATTACCAGAAAATTGAGCACTGTTGCTACCTTTTGCCGGAGTCAGCAACTTTTTGTTCTTGCCTTTGAGGTCGATGACATATACTTGTCGCTCCAGCGGACTGTTCTCGGCTGCTTGGTAAAAGACCTTCCCATTGGCCTCATCGACGCCGTAAAAGCTGGTGACATCGAAATTGCCTTTGGTAATTTGTTGCTTCAACTTGCCATCCATTCCATAGAGATAGATGTGGGTATAGCCATCTTGCTCGCTGGTATAAACGAAGGATTTGCCATCCTTGAGAAAGGTAAGGTTGTCAAAATGAGACTCGCCGATGTAGTACTTATTGGTTTCCTTCATCATCAGACTGGTCTTACCGCTTTTAGCATCGGCCAGCAGGAGTTCCAGCTCATTTTGGTGGCGATTCATTCGGAAGATACACAAGCTTGCAGGATTATGTGTCCAGCGGATTCGAGGGATGTATATGTCCGTTTCGCTTCCAATATCTGCCTTAATGGTTTTGTCCGTCTCGATATTGTAAATGTGAACGCTCATAACGGAATTGACCTCACCAACCTTGGGATATTTGAAGGTTTCATATTGTGGATAGGTATCATCGTGGTACATAGTCATGGTAAACTCTGAAACCTTGCTTTCGTCAAAGCGCATAAAGGCCAAGTACTTTCCATCAGGCGACCATTCAAAGGCTTTGGCCATTGTGAATTCCTCCTCGTAGACCCAATCAGCCGATCCATTGATGATGTGGTTTTCTTTACCATCTGTTGTGATCTGCGTGGTCTTTCCGGACTTGAGGTCTTTGATGTAAAGGTCGTTGTTCATCGCAAAGGCAATCTTATCAGACTGCGCATTGAGGCTGGCATAGCTGTGTTTGCCCTTTGTGGAAACGGTGGTCAGCTTTTTCGCCTGCCGATCGTATACAAAGAAGAAAGCCTTGGAGGAGTGGCGATAAATATTTTCGCTGGCTGTTTTGAGGATAATCTGGCTTTCGTCTTCATTGAATTGATAACTGCTGATCCGGCCACCAAAATCAGTATTATCGGTGATTTGACTAGGATCAAGCAAGACGGCTGTTTGCTGGCCAGTGGTCAGGTCGTATTGAACAATTTGATTGTTTTCCAGCCTTGTGTAATGCTTCCCATCTTTCATAAAATTGAAACCGGGAACGGAGCGCGAAACATAGGTATAGTTCTGCCAAATGTTTTCTACTGTAATGTCTTTTTGGGCAATGAGCGAAGATGTAGAAAAGGATACTGCAAAGACCAGTACCAGATATTTGATTGAGTGCATGAGTACTAGAGCATTTGGAAGGTGAAACAAAGTCAATGACAAATTCACCTTAAAGATATTCATAAATGCATCAAGTTAAGGGGTTTCGACCAGGAAAAAGGATGAAATGGGTTGATTCTTCGACACAGGAGGGAATTTGTTTAATCACCTATGATTTGACGGATGGCTTCCTCCACCTTGCGGCGGCGGTTGCGTTTTTCTATGATGAGGGCTGGCTGCGCTCGCTCGTGGCAATCCTCAATTGGGCAACGTTCGCAGGTGGTGTGTACTTCTCGTTGGTTCAAGGCCGGATCGTTCCAAAAGTTGATGGTCGACTTCAATTCCTGGTTGATGAGAAAACCCAGGGTGACACTGACGTTTTTATTCGGTGTCGGAGCCCCCGGTCTGGCCAGGGTAAGGCAGAGGTATTCGTCCTCCGTCCCAAAATAGCGAGAACGCTGGGCGCCTACAATGGTGCCGGCATACTTTCCTTCCGACTGCATCTGGTGGAGGTCTTTGAGCAACAAAAGAGACATCCATCGGCGGCAGTAGTGCTCATTGATCTGGTTGCCATGCGGATGGTGGCGCCTGTTGAGGTGCAGCTCTTTGTCTATCTGAAAGTCATCCGTCTCGGGGTCGTGCTTAAAACGCAGAAAAAACATCTGCTCAAGGCCAAAAAACTCCGGAATGATGTTGGTGAGACGTTGGAAAAGCATTTCGGGAGAGGCGTGGTATTTATTCATCAAGCTGAGGAAAGCCTGTCCATCCCACTTGGCTTGGCCGAAGAAAGACTGTAGGTCGACGATGAAAGAGTCGCGGTTGATTAATATGGCCACACCAAAATAAGCCGCCTTGAAATGATTGAGTACTTCCTCGAAAGAATTGACCTTGACCAGCGAAGAGGAAGAGGCGCGTTCTTTCAGCTCCAAAAATTGGAAGCCCAGCTCTTTGGCGTATTGAAAAGCCTGCTGAATTTCATTCAGTCCTTCATTGAGTAGCAGGCGTTTTTTGCGTGGAACGAATACCGAGCGCAGATGGTGGAGTTCGGGATAAGCGACCAAGCCGTTTTCGATGATTTTGTAGCCGAAGCATTCCTGCAAAATATCTGCGAGCAAATGCACAGAGACCGAACCATCTGTAGGGATTTTGTACTGAGCTGAAAAGCGCAAGGCAGCCTCTTCGATGCTTTCGAAATAGTTGTAGTGCATCTCCTGGTAAGAACGAAGGGCGCCGTGGTAGAAATTTTCCTCGCGCAGTGAAAAGTTGCGGGACAGATCGACCAGGGTAGAGATGAAAGCACCTACGCGAAGGGGCGCATTGGCGATGATTTCAATAACCTTTGCCAGCTCTATTCCAAACAGGTCGAGCGGCAATTCGTTGAGGAAGTTGGAGCGCAGCAGATCGCCGACGGGCGCTAGGGAGCCACTCAACTTTAAGTCGGTCAATTCTTCTTCAGCCGTATCCAATGCCTTTGCAAGGTCGCGGATTTTATCCACCTTGGGATACTTCTTGCCCTTCTCAATCTCATTCAAGTAAGAGATTGACAGCCCACACCCCTTTGACAAGTCGGAAAAGGAGAGCCCCTTTGCCTGTCGTAACTGCTTGACTTTCAGGCCAAAGATGATGCGATCATTCTGATTCTTTGCAACTGCCATGGGGTGAAAATACAATTATTTACCCCAAGTTGCGACTCATTCACAAAAGTCCTTAAACGGAAAGCTAGACTTGAAAGCAATATTTAATTACGCAGTTAACTGCGTAATTAAATATTATTCCTTATTTTTGTACTCCGCTCAGGGATGTTCTGTCTTGTAGCTGGTTTGCACCTCTGGTCATTCAACCCAAAGAGGGGAAGGAAATAAACATAGCTTATGAACAAGAAAAATTGGTATCTGATAGTTGGAATATTAACAGGAATTGTATTTGTCGGCTCTCTTTTGGAATCGGAGCCAGGTTCTTTTCTTGGGAGTATTTGGCTGTTTAGATTTGAGTGGTTGATTATGACTGCCTCCTTTTTTATGAGCTACTACAGTATGCGGAAAGCCGAGAAGGCACCTCCTTGAGATGAGATTTTTGGCATAAATGTGCTACAGCTTTTGTAAACTTTCAGATGTATCTAAAACGACCACATGAGCAATGATTTAGTCCGGCATTTAGGGTATGCAAACCTCGATACTCGATTGAAGCGCATCAGTGATAAGATGACCCATAGTTTGCGCTCAATGTATCGAAAGCTGGGTATTGACACGGAACCGAATTGGTATTTAGTCCTTTGGATCGTTCAGGAGCAACCCAATGTATCTGTAATGGATATAGCAAACAGGCTCAGATTCACCCACCAATCAGTGATTACGATGACCAATAAGATGGTGGCAAGGGGCTATCTCCAAAGCGAAAAGTCTGCCACCGATAAAAGAAAGACGATCTTTAAGCTCAGCAAAAAAGCGGAAGACAGCATGCCGCTATTTACCAAGATTTGGGAGATAGGTAAAGAGGTGATGTTGGAATTGCTAGAGCAGGATACGGCTATTATGGAACATTTGGAAAGGCTGGAAACCAATCTCTCAGCCTCCTCTTTTGGGGAGCGCATCGCTTTAAGACTAAAAGAAGTAAATCAATGAAACAGCATCACTACAAAGCAAAAATTCAGTGGACGGGCAACCTCGGGCAAGGGACACAGACCTACAGCGCCTACAGCAGAGCGCATACGATACACATCGAAGGTAAGTATGCAGATTTACTGGCTTCATCCGATCCATCCTTTAGAGGTGATTCTTCTAAATACAATCCCGAGGAGCTGTTTTTGTCCTCGTTGTCTGCCTGTCACATGCTTTGGTACCTGCATCTGTGTACAGTCCATAAAATCGAAGTGGTTGCCTATTCGGATGATGCAAGCGGGACGATGGAAGAAGCTAAAAATGGCAGTGGTCGATTTACGGCGGTGACGCTCCACCCCGAGGTAGAGATTGCAGATGCCGATAAAGTTGAAAAAGCCAAGCAACTGCACGAAGAGGCCAACCAAATGTGTTTTATTGCCAACTCCTGCAACTTTGTTATTGCTCATAAGCCTTCTATAAAAGTAGTTACGAATTCTTAAACCAATCCTCATGGAAATCAACAAGGTCAATCCGTCTCAAAAATTTAGCACCTTTGATGAATATTGGTCGCCCAAAATTGTTGGAAAGCTGAATGGTCAGCTGGTCAAACTAGCCAAATTTAAGGGAGCTTTTGTCATGCACGAACATGAAAAGGAAGACGAACTATTTTACGTTATTGCCGGGGAGTTATTCATTGAATTGGAAAATAAAACCTTGCACTTAAAACCTGGCGAATTTGTCATCATCCCCAAGGGAACAAAGCATAAACCTTATGCGCCGGAGGAAGTACAAGTGATGCTGTTTGAGCCAGCTTCTACCCTCAATACAGGTGATGTAATCAATGATTTGACAAAGTCAGATTTGGAGACGCTGTAAGTTAGAATCCCTATTATGCGGTTTGCACACACCAACATTATTTGTAAAAATTGGAAGCAATTGGTTGATTTTTACATCAATACCTTTCAATGCAAACTCGTTCCACCTGTAAGACATCAATCCGGTCAATGGCTAGACAAAGGAACTGGCTTGGTGAATGCGCAACTGGAAGGGGCGCACCTACTACTGCCCGGGCATGGACCGACGGGACCGACGCTTGAGATATATCAATATGCTGTCATAAAGGATCAAGGGCCTATTCCCCCTAATAAAAGGGGATTTGCGCACATAGCATTTGAGGTTGAAAGTGTTTCTGAAACTTTGGCGCTCATCCAAAAGAATGGTGGTACAGCAAATGGTGAAGTCACCGTGAGAAAGGTTCCAGGAGTCGGCCGACTAACGTTCGTCTACGCCAGGGATCCGGAAGGTAATTTGATCGAATTGCAGGCGTGGGATTAATCAACAAATAAAGTGGATTGGTCAGCTAACAATCTTTACGGTTTCAGAGCCGTGCGAAGGGACTTAAAAAACTGTATTTTCCTTCGGGCAGTCTCGTGCCGTAAGTGAGTTTAAATTGAAAAGAGAAAAATATGAAGTATTTGATATTGGTGCTTGTTTTTTTGTTGCCACAAGAGCAACTACTCGCGCAATCATATCAAAAGCAAAAGAATCAGCTGTTTGTCTACAACGTTGCGATTGGTGGCATAATCGGTGGTGTTGGAGCGCTGATCAACAAAGGCAAGGATGAAAATGGCTGGAAGGTTTTTCTCAAGGGAACGGGGCAGGGGCTCCTGGGAGGTTTTATCAACTACCAAGCGAAAAATCTGACCTATCAAATTGCAAAAAAGGAAAAGCTCTCCTACGGATGGTGGGCGAGAATTACCCAATCTGTCGCTGCCTCCATTACAGAGAACGCTGCTTCGAATAGAAATTTCTGGGAGTCTTTCCACATCAACTACGGCCCAATCAGATTTGAAATAGACAAGCGCAATGCCTTCAAGCCCTCTGTGAAGGTGGCTCCTGGTGCCTTATACGGGATGATTTGGATGTCGACGAAGGGGCGTTTTGATTTTAAAACAAGCTTCCAATCCGGTGCGCCCGTCTTTCTATCCGATGGATCGATACGCATATTTGGAGACCTATTTGCCGGATACGTCCTCGCTGGATCAATGGCTTACGATAAAAGAGAGTTGGACAATTATGAATTGTTTGCACACGAATTCATACACGTTCTGCAGTACGACGATTACGTAGGACTGAATTCCTTTTTTGATAAGCCACTTCAAAAGTGGATAGAAAAAACATCTTTCTTTAGAGCGACGAACAAGTTTATATATTACGATTTTCACCTGCCCATCTGGTCGACAGTCCTGTTGATTGTCAAAGAAGATTTCGATACCTACTACAGAAATTGGTTTGAGTTCGAGGCGGAGCATTTTGCCACCAAGAGAGCAGTGGTCCGATAAACTGCCATCGTTCAATCCAACCGCCCTTCTTTGAACATCTCCCAAACCGGGCTGATGGCGCGCATCTGTTCGACCCCCCTGACTAATTGGCGAATGGTCTCTTCGACTTCTGCCTCACTGGTGAACCGACCGAGGCTGAAGCGGATGGACGCATGGGCAAGATCGTCCGATAGGCCCATGGCTAAAAGTACATGTGACGGATCGAGCGATGCTGAGGTGCAAGCAGAGCCCGTCGAAACAGCGATTTGTTGGTTAAAAGTCATCAGCAGTGCTTCGCTTTCCACAAATCGAAAGGAAAGGTTGCTGACATGGGGCAAGCGGTCTGTTGTACTGCCGTTGACCTGCACTTCTTCGAGTAAGGCCAGCAGCTGAGTTTCCAGTCGATCTCGCAGTGGTGCAAGGCGTTGGGCCTCCTGTGCCATTTGTTTTGCCGCTATCGCGGCTGCCTGCCCGAACCCTACAATCGCCGGCACATTCAGCGTTCCCGAACGCATGCCGTTTTCGTGGCCACCACCGTCCAACTGCGCGTTGAGCTTTACCCTGGGGCTGCGTCGGTTGACAAACAAGGCACCAACACCTTTTGGACCATAGAGCTTGTGCGCGCTGCAGGCCATCAGATGGACACCACATTCCTTGGGAAAAGCAGGAATTTTTCCCACAGCCTGGGTCGCATCACTGAAAAAGAGTACTCCTTTTTCTCTACAAATCTCCCCAATGGCTTTCATCGGATGAATCAGCCCTGTTTCATTATTGGCCCACATGACCGATACCAGCAAGGTCGTATCCCGAATGGCTTCCCTCAACTGTTGTAGGTCGATGTGTCCTTCTTGATTGACGGGCAGGTAGGTGACCTCGCCACCTAACTTTTCGATTTTGCGGCAAGTATCCAGTACAGCCTTGTGTTCGGTCTCGACCGTGATGATGTGCTTGCCCTTTCGGTGGTACATCTCAAAAACCCCTTTGATGGCCAGGTTGATGGCTTCGGTGGCACCCGAGGTGAAAACCAGCTCTTTGGTATCTACCTGAAGTAAATCGGCCAATTGCGTACGAGCCTTGTCAACGGCTTCTTCGGCTACCCAGCCAAAGGCGTGGTTGCGACTGGCGGCATTGCCAGGATGATCGTAGAAATAGGGGAGCATAGCATCTACCACCTTGGGATCGCAAGGTGTTGTCGCATTGTAATCCAAGTAAATTTTATTACTCATGGGATAAAGTTAAAGCCTTTCATTCAAATGCGTTGTCGTTTGTAATTTATATCCTTTAGGCTGTGAGGAATAAAAGGCATTTAGTGCGTTTTTTGAAAAGGAAAAAGAATGGAATCCTTATTTTTGGGCTGCCTTTGACCAAATATGCGATTGATATGAGTACAAATCTATTTTCCGATTTTGATCCAGCTTCTAAGAATGATTGGTTGGAGCGGGTCGCCAAAGAGTTGAAAGGACGACCAATGGAGGAGTTGCACTGGGCCATTGACCAGGGTATTGAAATGCCTCCTTTTGTTCATCGGGAAGATGCCTCTACAGCTGGTCAATCGGCGATTGGCGCCCGGCGTCGCAACAACGATTGGCACATCGGCGAGCAGTTTGAAGCGGTGGAAGGGGAAAAGGCGGTAAATACGCTTTTGATAACGGCACTCCAAAAAGGGGTGGAAGCGCCCTTGATTCGCTTTGCATCGGCTCTGAGTGATTGGGATTGGTCGGTGGCCCTCCACGGTGTGATGCCTCAAATGATCTTTTTGAACCTCGATTTAAGAGATATGCCAAAGGAGGCTGCTTCAAATGTATTGGAAGGTTTTGTGCAGTGGTTAGCCACCCTTCAAGTGGACAAGGCAAGCCTCAAGGGAGCCATTGCTACCTCCTCAACTGAGGTGTCGACGCTGGCTTTTCAACAGCTGCCTGCCTTCGATCTCTACGCTGTAGTGGAAAGCTCCCTTAGCGAGGAGGCACAAGGGCCTGTGGCAGCCATGGTAGAGCTGTTGGAGGCAGCTATGTCGCTTTTAGATGAGTGGACTGTTCAAGGGGTTGACTTAGCCGCCCACAGCAGTAAGTTGTATTTCAAAATTGGAATTGGAACGAGTTATTTCGTGGAGATTGCGAAAATTCGGGCCTTCCACCTCCTCTGGGCCAATGTTCTTTCTGCTTATGGCCTCACGCCCACCCATGCCACAGTGGAAGCCCATCTATCTGACGCTTCTCAGACGGAGGAGAAACACGACAATATGATCCGGGCCACGACCCAGGCGCTATCTGCTGCCATCGGTGGTATATCCCGCCTCTACATCGCTCCGGCCAATGCCTCCTTCGAAACGCCGACGGCTTTTACCCGCCGGGTGGCCCGCAATTTACAGCACGTCTTAAAAATGGAAAGCTTCCTCGATCGAGTGGTTGATCCGGCGGCTGGGAGTTATTACATCGAACAGATGACTCAGAAATTGGCAAGAGCCGTGTGGGAAAGGCTGGGGGAGAGTCGGTAATCTAACAGTAAGCAGTAGGCCAATGCCCTTTGAAAGTGTATTGGGGCTTGCCTACTGCTCGCTGTTTACTCGGCGAAAAACTTACTGAACAATGGCCTGCTTGACCGTCAGTTTGTAGTTATCCAAGTTATTATCTGGTGTAATTTCTATGGCTGTAACCTTCATCAGGAAGTAATTGTCGGCTGCTGTTTTCACAATGAAAACATCGTCAACTGCTACGACATCTGACTCAGTGATGCTTGTACCTGCATCGTACAGATCGACGATCTGCTGCTTTTCAGTGAAGCTGTCGAAGTCGAAAGTCTCTGGTTGGAAACCATCTGGTATTCTCAAAGACGCACCATTGGCAGGCTCGATTTTTTGAATCCAGTTTTCTGCTGCCACCTTATTGATGTCGATGCCTTGATCGACTATATCGGCCAGCATAGAGTTAGATGGAACACTTTCGGGTACAGAAAGGTCGAGACCCCCGAAAACACCTACTGGTCCGTCTGCATTGGACAATAGAATGGCTGGGAAGATGCCGCTAGAGATTTGAATGTTGACATTTGCTATTTCACCTGCCTCATCTATTACTTCGATGGTATAGGATTGGGTGAGAATTTTGTCGCTGGTCCGCAAGTAGATTGTGCTGTTGAAGCTGTCCTTATCCAATTCTGGAAAGGGGAGTGGGTTTTCAGCAAATTCGTTGCTGATGTCAGGATTTTTGTAACGAAGTCTGCTTGCCTCTATGAACAGACCATCTTCCAAAACACTGATGCTTTGAAGGCGGCTGGAACCTGTGGTGATTTCCAGGTTGATGGCAATCAATTCCTCCGTTTTTACATTGAGACTAGCACCTCCTGCATAGTTGATGAAAGGAGGAATGGTATTGATGGTGACATCTACACTGATGTTGTCCGTTTGTTGATCCTTGTCGATTACTTGAAAAGTATAGGTAAAGGTACCGCCGGAGCCAGGGTTGAGGATGAAGACCTCCCAAGTCAAGCCACTGGCATCTGCGCCCGTGATGACCTGTGGATTGTTGGCCAGGGATGGACTGTCGCCAATGTGAGGGAAAATCAGCCTTCCGGTGCTGCCTACAGGAACGTCGGTGCCATTCTCTGTGACAGTTAGTCCGTTGAGTTCGGCATCTCCAATGTCCGCCTTGATTTTAAATTTGAGGGTATCGGTCAATTCCGCATTCGAATTGCTACTGATAAAGCCGGCTTCTGCCAGCAAGCTGATACTTGGTGGAATGGGCAGTGTACCACCACCGGGTGTTTCGTCTTCCCCACAGGAGGTAATGAAAAAAATAGTTAATAAGCTCAGACAAACGATTAGTGAGAGATTTTTTCTCATGATAGAAATGGTTTTTGCTAAATGGAATTAATTTTATGAGCCAAGTTGCGATGAATGAAAGCATTAATGGAGAATTTTGAAAGAAATCCATTGGTTTCATATCGAATATTCGAGTTAAAGACTTTCTTTGAAACAGATCGCAACTTGAAGTTTATAGTCAAACGTAGATTGAGTGGTGCAATGTTCGATTGATTTTGCGCTGTGGTCAGATGCATCATCTGGCCGCGAATATAAGTGTTAGACGAAAAAACGAGAAAAGGGTCAGTTTTTTGGCAAATAAAATTGGAAACTTTAACAGTTTGAGGGTAAATATACTGTTTGAAGACGAGAGATGTGACCAAGTCATGGCATACTTTGGAATGGAAAAAGTACCCCTCTGCCGATAACTTCAAGATTATCTTGTTCGATTTGAGGTGCGTATGCCATTATCCGGCATCGGGGTACGAGATTGATGAAGAGACGACTAATTTTTTACCATCATACCAATACGTATTTAGTCGTGGGGGTTTTCATAGCGGTACGCTTTCGTTTTGTTTGATGCGCTAAAAGGAGTGTTGATTCGTCAGTGGCGGCAGGGTAAGAGAGCTCAACAATTACTTGTTATACAAATAAGAATCAGCTGCCTGCCGGCCACCAACGGGTAACAATGTCTTTTTGATCGTTGCGATCCACCTAGGGTGAAACAATAGGACAGCCATCCTGCGCATGTAGGTCAAGTCAATTGTTTCTCTCTAAAAAACCCAGTGAGCATTTACCTTTTGCCTAGCTCAAAGAGCGGGGATCGCACGCGGGTTATCTTTAGAAATTAGAATAATTTTCAGTCGTTGGAATGTAAGGTTCGGAATGTCGAAGAGCGTAGGATCGTCGCTCGAATGGGATTAGTCTTGCGGGATATTTTTTGTCAACCAGTTGCATACACTTCATTTGTAGATAAGGCTTGTGAGATTGTTTAACATCTGTTTGTTGCTGTAAAACTATATAGAAAAATCGTGCAAAACCAGCCCTCTGAGGTCCGAAAAGCCGTATTTTAGCAACCTTAATACTATTTAACAGGATGAGGTGTTACTCGCATCTTAAAGTTAATTCATTTAACAAATATAATATTGATAATCAGGTTATAATATATGTGTTAAATAGTTTAATTTGCACATGTTAAAAACTTTAACACCGTCTTTGAATGCCAAAATCACCCAATTCTGAGCCTTTGGGAGGCAAATCTGAGGAGTCGCCTCGTCCTACTGCACGCAAGCGCCGCAGCTTGCGAGCCGTCCACGAATATGTAGACGGAATTTTGGCAGGCGACCGAGTGCTGCTGGGCCAGGCCATTACCATTGTTGAAAGCCATTTGGAGCGCCACCGCGAGATGGCCCGTCAGATCATCGAGGCTTGTTTGCCGCATGCCAATCGATCGCTCCGGATTGGGATCACAGGGACGCCCGGTGTTGGAAAAAGTACCTTCATCGAGTCGTTCGGTCAGGCTCTGTTGGAAAAGGGGCATCGCATAGCGGTGCTGGCCATCGACCCAAGCAGTCAACTGAGCCGGGGCAGCATCCTTGGAGATAAAACCCGGATGAGCAAATTGTCCATCGATACCAATGCTTTTATTCGTCCTTCGCCAGCAGGGCGCTCTTTGGGTGGCGTTGCTCGGAATACCCGCGAGACAATTATCCTTTGCGAGGCTGCCGGATACGATTTACTGTTTGTAGAAACGGTTGGTGTTGGGCAATCAGAGATTGCGGTTCATTCTATGGTTGATTACTTTTTGCTCTTGCTTCTACCTGGGGCCGGAGATGAGTTACAGGGGATCAAGCGGGGGATCGTGGAAATGGCAGATGGCATTTTGATCAACAAAGCGGATGGCGATCGGCTTTCCTTGGCTCGGCAGGCTAAAAAAGACTATTCCCGAGCGCTTCACTTGTTTCCACCCAAGGCCAGTGGCCAAGCCGTAGAGGTGCTGCTGGCTTCGGCCCTAGAAGGAAAGGGGATGGTAGAGACGTGGGACAGTATCCAAGCTTATGCACAACAAGCCAAAGAAAGCGGTTACTTTGAGCAGCGGCGCAGCGAACAAGCCTTATACTGGTTGCAGGAGAGCATTGTCGGGCGCTTATTGGATGCCCTGAAAGAGCATGAGGCCGTACAAAAAATGAAGCCACAGATCGAAGAAGCTGTTCAAAACGGCCGAATGAGTCCTTTTGAAGGAGCTGAACGGCTGCTGAATTTATTCAACAAATCCAGCAAATAAACTTATCGGAGTTTGAACTGGATGCCAAGCATTAATAGGCTTTGATTGGACCTTCCCAGACTGCCTTCGGCCAGTGCAAAGCGAATGTAAGTATCGTCGAGTTGCAAATGAAATCCACTGACGAAGGTCAGATTGTCAATAGATTTATTGCTGAAATTCTTTCCCAGTGCGAAATTGACGCCCAGGCTTTTTTTATTGGCCAACCGCCAGCTGACTTTATTCAAGGCACTCAAGTTGAGGTCCAGCCAGCCAGGTGAGCCGTCGATGATGTCGCCAGAGCGATTGGCACGCCTTCGAAATCTTCGAAAGCTTCCGCCTTCATGCAAGAAACTGAGTCCAATACCAATGGGTTCGATTTGCACATTTCCCAATTGTAGTCGTAACAAGGCTTCTGTGCGCGCGCCTAGCCCATAGAAGTTTTTATGGCCTTCAAATGGTTCAAAATCCCGTATGGAGTAGCTTCCTCTGTAGCCAAAGGCGCCATAGCTGTAGGCCCCCATTTTGTGAACATGCGTCTTGTGCAAATCGAATCGAGCAAAAAAATTGGATTCTTTGCGGTGGTAAGCATTGGAAGAGCTGAAGACATTGGCCGATGCGTACAGGGCAGAGGTATCTTTACCGTTGTAAAATAGACTGGAATAAGGGGTGTTTTCGGCGCCGAGCGTGGCAATGCTGTAGGGACGGACGCTTATGCAGGAGGGTAACAAACAACTAACCAATAAAAGTAAAGTGATATAAAGGGGAAGGCACTTCATTATCAATAATACCACTATTCAGTGATATTTTTTGTTAAATCTCCAGAATCCACTCTATCTTTGGTTCAAACACCCGGCCATGACGCCAACACTCTATGACTCCTTGCTACATGCCAAAGTGCATGGTGAAAAAAAATTCGTTGTTCTTATCGATCCGGACAAAGTACGCCTGGGTAATATGGACAAAACATTGGACTTGGCCACCAAAGCAGGTGTCGATTACTTTTTCATTGGCGGCAGCCTGGTCGTCAACAATATGCTGGATCATTGCTTGCAGAGCATTAAAGATCGCTGCGACATACCGATGATTCTCTTCCCCGGCAATTCCTTCCAGTTGAGCTACCGGGCGGATGCCATTCTCTTTTTGTCGCTCATCTCCGGGCGCAATGCCGATCTTCTTATCGGCAAACACGTTATTACGGCACCCTACCTGAAAGTCAGCCCGCTAGAGATCATTTCCACGGGATATATGCTGATAGATGGAGGCGTACCGACGACGGTTTCCTACATGAGCAACACACAGCCCATTCCAGCCAATAAGGACGACGTGGCGCTTTGTACCGCGGTCGCTGGCGAAATGCTGGGATTGAAAATGATGTATATGGATGCGGGTAGTGGCGCGAAAAATCCGATCAGTGAATCGATGATAGAATGCGTTAGCAGTGCCATCAAAGTTCCCTTGATTGTTGGAGGAGGGATTCGAACACCCGAGAAAGCTCGCCAGAATGTGGAGGCAGGTGCCGATGTAATAGTCGTGGGGAATGCGATAGAAAAAGATCCTCAATTGGTCCTAGAGATGGCCGCAGCAGTTAAGGAGGGCCAAAAGGCAGCCATTCCAGAGTAAAGAATCATCCCTGTCCTGCGAGCAGCATGGCTCGCTTTAACCATGCTGCTATTGTTTGTCTAGGCGTCTTTTACGTGAGTCCCGTCTTGGTCTGCCAACTTAAAGACGATGAATTCCAGCAAGTCTCCCACCTTCTTATTCAGATCAGGATCATTTCCTTCTATGTCTGTCAATCTTGGCAGATGCATGGAAAAATAGAGATTATTGTTGGCCGTCTCGATGAGCATGCTCGCCAAGGAGCGGGGGTAAGGAAAGTTTGGATTGATGGCTAGGACAAGGTCGGCTATGACTTTGCACAGTGCTTTGTAGGCCAAGAAGAATCCTTCTCGGTTCTCCTCGTCTACGCTGATGGAATGATAGCCTTTTGTGCCTTCGCTGACGACGATCTTGTGTAGGATGTCTTCATCGATATAAGCCGTATCCATACTTCTTTGCGTCGCATCGACCAGGACGCGAACGGCTGTCTTCAATCGCTGTATCGGTTCTTTGACGTTGAGGGTCTGTAATTCGATCCTGAATCGGACCCATTCCCAATACCAATTGAGAAGGTAGATGAACAGGATGTGTTTGTTCTCGAAGTAACGGTAGATGGAGGCTTCCGTGGAGTCGATCCGCTTTGCTAGCTTTTTGAAGGTAAACTGTTCCAGGCCATACTCATGTATTAGTAAAATACTGTGCTGTAAAATCTTTTGCCCAAGATTGGTTTTTTGAGGGTCTCTAAGACAAAGGTTCGGATTTATTTTGAGATTGACAGATACGCTATTAATCATGGCAGAAAGATTAAGTGGATGAAAGATGAATACGGCCGATAAACGCTAGTTAGCTACCAACTCTCTGTAATTATCAGCTTTGTAAAGCCTTGTAACCTCTTTTCTGAGATATTGCCGCGCTGTATATATTCTGCTTTTGATGGTTCCAATGGGCATTTGTAATTGGGTAGCGATCTCCTCGTAGGAATAACCATTGTAATGCAATAAGAAAGGTTCTTTGAACTTCTTGTCGAGTTGGTCGACGATGGTAACCAATTCTTCTTGCATGATGTAAGACTCTCCATCATTTCGAACGAACTGCCGAATGTCGGAATCGATTAAATAGGTATTGCTCGATCCGTCACTCAATACGGCACGTCGCTTGGCTGCTCTCAACTTGTTGATAAAGGTATTGCGCATAATAGTGGCCAACCAGGCTTTTAGGTTAGAGCCCGGGCTGAATTTGTCCTTGTGTCTAAGTGCTCTCAGTGCTGTTTCTTGTATTAGGTCGTTGGCATCTTCTGCATTGCGAGTAAGATTCAACGCAAACGACCGCATCGGTCCAAGGGAACTGACCAGGTTTTGATGAAATGCTGAATTGACCATGTTTCTATAGTTTTGAGGAAGATTATTTTACTATAAGTTATGATAGTATCACTATTATAAACCGATGTTTTACTACTTTGTTTTGTTTCGAACGAACTTTTTG